>NZ_JAOWHQ010000054.1:0-5888 GCF_030332565.1 Citrobacter sp. Cpo109 | reverse complement strand
TGACCTGCCCCCACGATTAGATACAACACTCAGTTAGTAACGTCGGAATCTTCATTCTCAGAATGACCCTTTCTCCAGCCCGCTGCAAATTCAGACGGTGTCTGATAATTCAGCGTGGAGTGCGGGCGGCATTCGTTATAATCCTGCCGCCAGTCATTAATAATTTTCCTGGCATGAACGATATCGCTGAACCAGTGCTCATTCAAACATTCATCGCGAAATCGTCCGTTAAAGCTCTCAATAAATCCGTTCTGCGTTGGCTTGCCCGGCTGGATTAAGCGCAACTCAACACCATGCTCAAAGGCCCATTGATCCAGTGCACGGCAAGTGAACTCCGGCCCCTGGTCAGTTCTTATCGTCGCCGGATAGCCTCGAAACAGTGCAATGCTGTCCAGAATACGCGTGACCTGAACGCCTGAAATCCCAAAGGCAACAGTGACCGTCAGGCATTCCTTTGTGAAATCATCGACGCAGGTAAGACACTTGATCCTGCGACCGGTGGAAAGTGCGTCCATGACGAAATCCATCGACCAGGTCAGATTGGGCGCCGCCGGACGGAGCAGCGGCAGACGTTCTGTTGCCAGCCCTTTACGACGTCTTCTGCGTTTTACGCCCAGGCCACTGAGGTGATAAAGCCGGTACACGCGCTTATGATTAACATGAAGCCCTTCACGGCGCAGCAACTGCCAAATACGACGGTAGCCAAAACGCCTGCGCTCCAGTGCCAGCTCAATGATGCGCCCTGATAAATGCGCATCAGCAGCCGGACGGTGAGCCTCATAGCGGCAGGTCGACAGGGATAAACCTGTAAGCCTGCAGGCACGACGTTGCGACAGACCGGTCGCATCACACATCAACATCACGGTTTCCCGCTTCTGGTCTGTCGTCAGTACTTTCGCCCAAGAGCCACCTGAAGCGCCTCTTTATCCAGCATGGCTTCGGCAAGCAGCTTCTTGAGTCTGGTGTTCTCTTCCTCAAGCGACTTCAGGCGCTTAACTTCAGGCACCTCCATACCGCCATACTTCTTACGCCAGGTGTAAAACGTGGCATCGGAAATGGCATGCTTGCGGCAGAGTTCACGGGCGGGTACCCCAGCTTCGGCTTCGCGGAGAATACTGATGATCTGTTCGTCGGAAAAACGCTTCTTCATGGGGATGTCCTCATGTGGCTTATGAAGACATTACTAACATCGGGGTGTACTAATCAACGGGGAGCAGGTCAATCAGACGTTAGTAAGTCATTCTCAATATTGCTCTAATCAAAGTGAATCCCCAGATCTGATGCAATTTATGCAAATCAAATGCTCCAGAAGACGGCTGGCAGACTATCAACAGGATATCTGTATGGCCACTCTTGCACTCTGCATTCCGATTGACGCCGCATCGTAAGTTGAAGTTTGCTAATCTTTGAGATGTAGTACCCTCTATACAGTGCGGATTTTAATTAATGGAATAAATGATTATGAGTGAAAATGATACAATCCAAAAGAAGTCTAAAAGCCAGATTAACAAAGCGGTATTCTTTACATCTGCTTTGTTAATTTTCCTTCTTGTCGCCTTTGCCGCTGTATTCCCGGATGTCGCCGACAAAAATTTTAAACTACTTCAGCAACAAATCTTCACGAATGCCAGCTGGTTCTACATCCTTGCAGTGGCCCTGATTCTACTGAGTGTCTCGTTCCTGGGACTCTCACGCTACGGTGATATCAAACTGGGTCCGGACCATGCGCAGCCTGATTTTAGCTATCACTCCTGGTTTGCGATGCTTTTCTCGGCAGGGATGGGGATCGGCCTGATGTTCTTTGGCGTTGCTGAACCTGTGATGCATTATCTTTCACCTCCTGTCGGCACTCCAGAGACCGTTGCGGCAGCGAAGGAAGCAATGCGCCTGACGTTCTTCCACTGGGGCCTGCACGCATGGGCAATCTATGCCATTGTGGCACTGATCCTGGCCTTTTTCAGTTACCGTCACGGTCTGCCTTTAACGCTGCGTTCCGCACTTTATCCCATTATTGGCGAGCGCATATACGGACCTGTAGGCCATGCGGTTGATATTTTCGCCGTTATTGGCACCGTCTTTGGCGTTGCGACATCGCTGGGGTACGGTGTTTTGCAGGTGAATGCTGGTTTGAATCATCTTTTCGGGGTGCCTATTAATGAAACGGTGCAGGTGATTCTAATCGTTGTCATCACTGGTTTAGCGACGATTTCGGTGGTGTCCGGCCTGGACAAGGGAATACGTATACTGTCTGAGCTCAACCTGGGCCTGGCAGTGCTGCTGCTGGCGCTGGTCCTGTGTCTGGGACCAACCGTGCTTCTGCTGAAGTCATTTGTGGAAAATACGGGCGGTTATCTTTCTGAACTGGTGAGTAAAACTTTTAACCTTTATGCGTATGAACCTAAGTCGAGCAACTGGCTGGGGGGCTGGACATTACTGTACTGGGGATGGTGGCTTTCATGGTCGCCGTTTGTGGGGATGTTCATCGCAAGAGTCTCGCGCGGTCGAACCATTCGCGAGTTTGTCACCGGCGTGCTGTTTGTTCCCGCCGGCTTCACGCTCATGTGGATGACGGTGTTTGGTAACAGCGCAATCTATCTCATTATGCACCAGGGGGCGGCTGATCTCGCCAATACCGTTCAGCAGGATGTCGCGCTGGCCCTGTTTAATTTCCTGGAGCATTTCCCGTTTTCTTCCGTGCTGTCATTTATTGCAATGGCGATGGTCATTGTCTTCTTTGTCACCTCGGCTGACTCCGGGGCAATGGTTGTTGATACGCTGGCATCGGGTGGCGTCGCTAACACGCCTGTATGGCAGCGAATTTTCTGGGCCTCGCTCATGGGGATTGTGGCAATCGCACTGCTGATTGCGGGGGGACTGAGCGCGCTGCAAACCGTGACAATAGCGAGCGCATTACCTTTCTCAGTGATTTTACTGATATCCATATACGGATTATTAAAAGCCCTGCGTCGGGATTTGACCAAGCGTGAAAGCCTGAGCATGGCGACTATTGCTCCGACTGCAGCGCGTAACCCGATTCCATGGCAGAGACGCTTGCGCAATATCGCTTATCTGCCAAAGCGCTCTCTTGTGAAACGCTTTATGGGCGACGTTATCCAGCCCGCCATGACGCTGGTTCAGGAAGAACTGAATAAACAGGGAACGATAAGCCATATAAGTGATACTGATGACGAACGAATTCGGCTTGAAGTCGATTTGGGCAATGAGCTGAACTTTATTTATGAAGTGAGACTTCGTGGCTATAACTCACCGGCTTTCGCCATGGCTGCAATGGACAATGACGAGCAGCAGGCTGAGCAACATCGATATTATCGCGCTGAGGTCTATCTGAAAGAAGGCGGTCAAAACTATGATGTGATGGGCTGGAATCAGGAACAGCTGATTAATGACATACTGGACCAGTACGAAAAACACCTGCACTTCCTGCACCTCGTTCGTTAATACAAAAATGCCGTCCTGCCGGGCGGCATTTATTTTCCCGAACTTAATACAAGGATATGCTGAATGATTTCACGCTGGCAATGGATTCTCAGGCAGACACTTAAAAAGCTATGGTTCAGGGCAACGTTATTCGCAATGGTAGCAATAATAACGGCCCTTTTATCTATTCTTTTTAGATCAATGATCCCAGAGTCAGTATCAGTGAAGGTTGGTGCGGAAGCAGTTGATAATATTCTGAACATACTGGCATCGAGTATGCTGGCGGTGACCACATTTTCACTGAGTATCATGGTCACCGCTTACGGTTCAGCCACTACTAATGTGACGCCCAGAGCCACGCGTTTAGTTGTAGAAGACGTAACCACACAAAATGTACTGGCCACTTTTATCGGTTCTTTTCTCTTCAGCCTGGTAGGGATTATTGCCCTCAATATGGGAGCCTACGGAGAAAGGGGTAGAGTCATTTTATTCATTGTAACACTGGTTGTCATTGCCTTAATAATCATCACATTGCTTCGCTGGATACAGCATTTGACCTCTCTGGGCAGGGTAGGTGAGACAACAGCAAAAGTAGAACAGGCGGCGATCGAGACATTTATTGCGAGAGCAAAAAGTCCATGTCTTGGCGGATATCCATGGCTTGAGAACAATGAACAACCAAAAGGAACTGTTGCCGTATATCCGGAGAAAATTGGCTATGTTGAATATATTGACATGGTCAAGCTCGGCAGTCTGCTGAGCAATGATCCTCGTCATGTATATCTTGTGGCGCAGCCAGGCAGTTTCATACATCCATCGATGCCAGTTTTGTACCTGAGTTCTGGTCAGGAGTCATCAATCTGTACCGATTTACTTGAAACGATCATTGTCTCGGATGTGCGTTCATTTGCTCAGGATCCCCGATTCTGTCTCAGCGTCATGGCCGAAATAGCCTGCAGGGCCCTTTCGCCCGCAGTAAACGATCCCGGTACTGCGATTGATGTCATTGGCAGAGGTGTTCGAATACTCTCCGCTTACGCGCAGAATAAAATAGATGAAACTGAAGTGATATATCCTTCAGTACATGTTGCGCCACTTCAGATCAAAGACCTACTGGAAGACTTTTTCTTACCTGTTGCACGTGATGGTGCGAGTATGAGGGAGATTCAGATAAGAGTCCTTAAAGGACTGTCTATGCTGAGTAAGGGTTGGCCTGGGATGTTTGCTGAAGCCGCACATATACTGGCATCTGAAACATTAGAGCATGCAACTCGTACTGGTCATATAGCCCATGACGAATATCTTATAAAATCAATTTATTATAATTTATTCAGTGGCGAAAATCCTAATAAAAAACCATAGTTGCGGGACAAAGGATTTGTCCTCTGGCAAGGGCTTTGTTGAATAAATCAGATTTCGGGTAAGTCTCCCCCGTAGCGGGTTGTGTTTTCAGGCAATACGCACGCTTTCAGGCATACCTGCTTTCGTCATTTTGTTCAGCGCTCGTACCAGGGCCATAGCCTCCGCAACCTGACCATCGTAGTCACGCAGCGTCAGTGAACCCCCGAACAGCTGTTTTACCCGGTACATCGCCGTTTCCGCTATCGAGCGACGGTTGTAATCTGTTGTCCATTTCCACCGCGCATTACTCCCGGTCATTCGCTGATTAGCCACTGCACGGTTACGGTCTGCATATTCACCGGGCCAGTAACCCGCACCTTTTCGGGGAGGGATAAGCGCGCTGATTTTCTTACGCCGCAGTTCATCGTGACAGAGCCGGGTGTCGTAAGCGCCGTCTGCCGATGCTGCCCTGATTTTTCTGTGAGTCTGCCGGATAAGACCCGGGAAGGCTTCTGAGTCCGTCACATTGTTCAGCGACAGGTCTGCACAGATGATTTCATGTGTGTTGCTGTCAACTGCCAGATGCAACTTTCGCCATATACGACGGCGTTCTTTGCCGTGTTTTTTGACTTTCCATTCGCCTTCACCAAAGACCTTCAGCCCGGTGGAATCAATCACCAGATGCGCGATTTCACCCCGGGTGAACGTTTTGAAACTGACATTAACCGACTTTGCGCGCTTGCTGACACTGGTGTAATTCGGGCAGCGCAACGGAACATTCATCAGTGTAAAAATGGAATCAATAAAACCCTGTGCAGCCCGCAGGGTCAACCTGAACACGCGTTTAATGACCAGAACGGTGGTGATGGCGAGATCAGAATAGCGCTGAGGTCTTCCCCGTGATGAAGGCGTTGTCGACTCATACCAGGCCTGAATAGCTTCATCATCCAGCCAGAAAGTTATGGAGCCACGGTTGATGAGGGCTTTATTGTAGGTGGGCCAGTTGGTGATTTTGAACTTTTGCTTTGCCACGGAACGGTCTGCGTTGTCGGGAAGATGCGTGATCTGATCCTTCAACTCAGCAAAAGTTCGATTTATTCAACAAAGCC
>NZ_JAOWHQ010000053.1:0-139698 GCF_030332565.1 Citrobacter sp. Cpo109 | reverse complement strand
TGAACTGCACCCAAAAAGTTGGACACCCAACGAAGTAAGGTGCAGTTTTTTATGAGCAAGTATTCTCTCAGCTTCAAGCTTGAGGTTGTGCAGCACTATCTTTCCGGGCTGGAAGGACAGGAGGCGACTGCAAAACGTTTTGGTATCGATCACAGTGCCGTTCGTAAATGGTCTGCTACCTGGAAGCTCCATGGCGAAGCCGGGCTTACAACCCGGCATTTCACCTATTCTCCTGCTTTTAAAGAGTCCGTTATCCTGCATATGCGTGAACACCAGCTGTCTGTTCGCGAAGTCTGTGCAAAATTCACTATCCCTGCCTTTTCCACTGTTAGTCAGTGGGAACGACTGTATGATGAAGGGGGATTAGAAGCCCTTACAGACAGTCGACGCAGGAAAAAAACGATGCCAGAACGCCCTGAGAATCACCCCGTCCCTCCTTTGCAGACCCCTCTTGCTCCGGATGAACGTGAGGAACTTGAACAACTGCGTGCTGAAGTGGCATATCTAAAAAAGCTGCAGGCCTTACTCAGGGAAAGAAGCACGTCAGGACGCGGGATAAAGCGCAGGTCGTGAATGAGTTAAGGCTGAAGTTCCCTCTTGCACGCTTATTAAAAGCTGCAGGGCTGGCAAGAAGCACGTTCTACTGGCAACTGGCCAACGGTAAAAAACCAGACAAATATGCCGATGATAAGCAGCATATTTTAACGCTGTTCCATAAACATAAAGGACGGTATGGATACAGGCGAATCACGCTGGCTGGCCGCCGGGAAGGAAGCTTACTGAACCATAAAACGGTTCAGAGGTTAATGAAGGTGTTAGATTTAACCTGTTGTATCAGAAGGAAGAAATATAACTCTTACAAAGGCCGGCATGGGAAAGTTGCGGGTAATGTACTGAACCGGCAGTTCAGTGTGGATAAACCCAACCAGAAGTGGGTAACAGATGTCACGGAATTTAAAATAAGCGGAGAAAAGCTGTATCTGTCCCCGGTTCTGGATCTGTATAACGGAGAAATAGTAGCGTATCAGATGGAGTCCCGTCCTCTTCTGTCGATGGTGGATAACATGCTGTCGAAGGCTATATCTGTACTGGGCAAAAACGAATACCCGCTGCTCCACTCAGATCAGGGCTGGCAATATCAGATGGCGCATTATCAGAACCGGCTAAAGGAGGCGGGTCTAAAACAGAGCATGTCAAGAAAGGGAAACTGTCATGACAATGCAGTGATGGAGAGCTTCTTCGGCACACTGAAATCTGAGTGTTTTTACCTCACGGAACACAAGAATATCAGCGAGTTGCGCATGGCTATCGATGACTACATCCACTATTACAACCATGAAAGAATAAAACAGAAACTGAAAGGCCTGAGTCCGGTAGAGTACCGAACCCAGGCCCAGATAACCGCTTAAAATAAACTGTCCAACATTATGGGGTCAGTTCAGAATCTCCCCGGTCTTATCAATACGACGTTGTCTTACGCTTACAGCACCAGTGCGGCGATAGATGCAGACAGTACGCTCACCAGCGTAGAGCCGTACACCAGCTTCAGACCGAAGCGGGAAACCACGTTACCTTGCTCTTCGTTCAGACCTTTAATCGCACCGGCGATAATACCGATGGAAGAGAAGTTAGCGAAGGAGACCAGGAACACGGACAGGATACCTTCTGCACGCGGAGAGAGCGTGGCGGCAATTTTCTGCAGATCCATCATCGCAACGAATTCGTTGGAAACCAGTTTGGTTGCCATGATACTGCCCACCTGCAGCGCTTCGCTGGACGGCACACCCATTACCCATGCAACAGGGTAGAAGATGTAGCCCAGGATGCCCTGGAAGGAGATGCTGTAGCCAAACCAGCCGGTCACGGTGGCGAACAGGGCGTTCAGGGCCGCGATCAGCGCGATGAAACCAATCAGCATAGCTGCAACGATAATTGCCACTTTGAAACCTGCCAGGATGTATTCACCCAGCATTTCGAAGAAGCTCTGGCCTTCGTGCAGGTTAGACATCTGGATGTTTTCTTCGCTGGCATCAACGGTGTACGGGTTGATCAGCGACAGCACGATAAAGGTGCTGAACATGTTCAGAACCAGCGCTGCAACCACGTACTTCGGCTCCAGCATGGTCATGTACGCGCCGACGATAGACATGGAAACGGTCGACATCGCCGTTGCAGCCATGGTGTACATACGGTTGCGAGACATTTTGCCGAGAATATCTTTATAGGCGATAAAGTTCTCGGACTGACCCAGGATCAGGGAGCTGACGGCGTTGAAGGATTCCAGCTTGCCCATACCGTTCACTTTGGATAACAGGAAACCAATCGCGCGGATGATAACCGGCAGAACGCGGATATGCTGCAAAATACCGATAAGAGCGGAAATGAAGACGATTGGGCACAGCACTTTCAGGAAGAAGAATGCCAGTCCTTTGTCGTTCATGCTGCCGAAGACAAAGTTTGTCCCTTCATTAGCGAATCCGAGGAGTTTTTCAAACATCTCGGAGAAGCCTCTCACGAAGCCCAGACCGACATCAGAGTTCAGGAAGAACCATGCCAGTAACACTTCAATAACAAGCAATTGAATAACATAACGAATGCGGATTTTTTTACGGTCACTGCTTACCAGCAGTGCGAGTACCGCAACCACGGCAAGGGCCAGGACGAAATGAAGAACGCGGTCCATATTTGCTCCAAATATGAGGCAGGTTTAGTTTTCGTGCACATTCTATGTAACAACCATAAAGAAAACGAGATCAAACACACACTATAATAAGGACCTGTGACGAGATTCAAAATTAGTGATCGGTGATACACTTCTGTTATGTTTAGTATGGAAGTGAAAAGTTATGTCATTGTGCTAATCTCATAACAATAATTAAACATCTCACCGGTATTTCCAAAATCCTTATCGATCCATAGACAAACGCTATCAGAGAAATCAACTTCACCCATCAAAATGAATTTGATAATCATTCTCAATAGGCGTAGCTTGAAACATAGCAAAGGCTATGTTTCTGAGGCACTAAAATGACTAACGATCGCGTTGAGAGTAGCAGTGGACGGGCAGCGCGCAAGTTGAAGCTCGCATTAATGGGACCTGCGTTCATCGCGGCGATCGGCTACATTGATCCGGGCAACTTCGCCACCAACATCCAGGCAGGGGCCAGCTTTGGCTATAAACTGTTGTGGGTGGTGGTCTGGGCAAACCTGATGGCGATGCTGATTCAGGTGCTGTCGGCAAAGCTGGGTATTGCCACGGGTAAAAATCTGGCGGAGCAAATTCGCGATCACTATCCTCGTCCGGTGGTGTGGTTCTACTGGGTGCAGGCCGAAATTATCGCCATGGCGACAGACCTTGCTGAATTCATTGGTGCCGCGATTGGTTTCAAATTGATCCTCGGCGTGTCGTTATTGCAGGGGGCCGTGCTCACCGGTATCGCGACTTTTTTGATTCTGATGTTGCAGCGTCGTGGGCAAAAACCGCTGGAAAAAGTGATTGGCGGCTTGCTGCTGTTTGTGGCTGCGGCTTACATTGTGGAACTGATCTTTTCCCAGCCGAACTTCGCGCAACTTAGCAAGGGAATGGTTATCCCGAGCCTGCCTAATTCCGAAGCGGTGTTCCTGGCTGCTGGCGTGCTCGGCGCGACTATCATGCCACACGTCATTTATCTGCACTCTTCCTTAACTCAGCATCTGCACGGCGGAACACGTCAACAGCGCTATGCTGCCACGAAATGGGATGTGGCAATCGCCATGACGATTGCTGGATTTGTCAATCTGGCGATGATGGCGACGGCTGCCGCTGCATTTCATTTTAGTGGGCATACCGGTATTGCCGATCTCGATCAAGCATATCTGACACTTGAACCGCTGTTGAGTCACGCTGCGGCGACGGTATTCGGTTTAAGCCTGGTGGCTGCGGGACTTTCTTCTACCGTGGTCGGTACGTTGGCCGGGCAGGTGGTGATGCAAGGGTTTATCCGCTTTCACATTCCGCTATGGGTACGCCGTACCGTCACCATGATGCCATCATTTATTGTGATTTTGATGGGACTGGATCCGACGCGTATTCTGGTGATGAGCCAGGTGTTGCTCAGTTTTGGTATTGCACTGGCGCTGGTGCCGCTGTTGATCTTCACCAGCAACAGTCAGCTGATGGGCGATTTGGTGAATACCCGATGGGTAAAACAGGTAGGCTGGGTGATTGTTGTGCTGGTGGTGGCGCTCAATATCTGGCTGTTGGTAGGAACCGCACTCGGTTTGTAAAAACAAAAGGGCCTGTTGGCCCTTTTGTTACATTAATGATGATGTTTGTGGCCACGCCCGCGACCGCGATGGTCGTCACGATCGTTCCAGCCTTCACGATAACCGCGCTCATAAGCTTTGCGTTTGTCCCAGCCACGATGGTAGCCGTTGTCATGACGCCACCAGCGATTTTTTCGCCACTCATAGTTATGGTGCCAGTAATCCCGGTCGCGCCAGCGGCCGCCATCCCAGTAGTTACCGTAGTTATCGCGATCGCCAATTTGTAATTTTATTGATGGCAGCAGGGTGATTTCGCCAGCGTTCGCGGCCAGCGGTGTAAAAGCCAATAAGACTGCCGCCAGAATCAGTGACCTGAACATATTTTCTCTCCTTCACGATCGAGCCGTAGCCGGCCTGTTAACGTAATATTACGGGGCAGTAAAGCCCCGTTTCATCGCCTTAACTCTTAAATCGCAAGTGAGAGCACTTTTTGTTAATAAATGTGTCTTTATTTCAATCAACTCAGGATAGCATCAATCTCCGCGCACTCTTCAGACGTAAAGTGACGGTTTGCCAGCATGCCGACAGCGTCTTCAATCTGCGCCGTTTTACTCGCGCCAATCAGCACTGACGTGACTTTGTCATCCCGTAACACCCATGCCAGCGCCATCTGGGAAAGCTTTTGCCCGCGTCGTTCTGCCAGCACATTCAGCGCCCGCACTTTTTCCAGTTTTTGTGGAGTGATCTGGTCCGGATTCAGAAAGCGACTGGTGCTTGCCGCACGAGAATCCGCAGGAATGCCGTTCAGATAGCGGTCGGTTAACTGTCCGCCAGCCAGCGGTGAGAAGGCGATACTGCCGACACCTTTTTCCTGTAATAGCGACAGCAAGCCACCTTCGACCCAACGTTCAAACATGGAATATTTGGGCTGGTGAATAAGGCATGGCGTACCTAAATCGTCGAGTATTTCAATCGCCTGCCTGGCAAGATCCGCGGGATAGTTAGACAACCCTACATACAGCGCTTTGCCCTGACGGACGATGTGATCCAGCGCGCGCATGGTTTCTTCGAGCGGCGTTTCAGGGTCGGGGCGATGGTGGTAGAAGATATCGACATACTCCAGCCCCAGACGCTTCAGGCTTTGATCGAGACTGGCAATCAGATATTTGCGTGAACCCCAGTCACCGTAGGGACCTTCCCACATGGTGTAGCCCGCTTTAGTGGAGATAATAAGCTCATCTCGCCACGGTAAAAAATCTTCCTGCAGGATCCGACCAAAATTCCGTTCTGCCGAACCCGGCGGTGGACCATAGTTATTTGCCAGATCAAAATGGTTAATCCCCAGATCGAATGCGCGCTGTAACAATGCGCGACTGTTCTCGACCTGCGTGGTATCGCCAAAATTGTGCCACAAACCCAGTGAGACAATCGGGAGCTTAAGGCCGCTTTGACCGCAGCGGCGGTACTCCATTGTCTGATAACGATTTTCATCTGCGTGATAAACCATGTCACCCCCCTTCCACAATGCGTGTGTCTTCCAGTGTATACGGTTACACCGCCGATTCTTCAATGAATTTTAACCACCAAAACTGTAAATCCTGCTTTCCACCCCTTCACAGCGACTTTCCTGGACAGTCATCACAGTTCTTCGATACTCAACATGAGGTTACCGTCAGAAGGATAGCTGTCATGCAAACCCCGTATTCCGTTGCTGATTATCTGCTCGACAGGCTGGCAGGCTGTGGCGTCGGCCATCTCTTTGGTGTGCCGGGCGATTATAATTTGCAGTTTCTTGACCACGTGATTGAACATCCCAACGTATGTTGGGTCGGGTGTGCGAATGAATTGAATGCGGCTTATGCGGCAGATGGCTATGCCCGGGTATCCGGGGTTGGGGCGCTGCTCACCACGTTTGGTGTGGGGGAGTTAAGCGCAATTAACGGTATCGCGGGTAGCTTCGCGGAATATGTTCCTGTTTTGCATATTGTCGGCGCACCCTGTCGCGGCGCGCAGCGTCGCGGAGAGTTGATGCATCACACTTTGGGTGACGGTGACTTTCAGCATTTTTACCGCATGCAGCAGGCGGTAACGACGGCCAGCGCGGTGCTGAATGAACAAAATGCCTGCTATGAGATTGACCGTGTGTTGCGAATGATGCTCAGCGAGCGCAGGCCGGGCTATCTGATGCTACCTGCTGATGTGGCTAAACAGCCTGCTACGCCACCGAATGATATTATGAGTGTTCCTCTGAGCGAGCCGGAAAGCAGCGTGATAGAGGCGTTTCGCTACCATGCCCGTGAACGATTGCTGGACAGCCCACGCGTAGCGTTGCTGGCCGACTTCCTCGCGCTGCGTTTTGGTCTGCAGCCGGTTTTACAGCGCTGGATGGCGGAAACGCCGATGGCTCATGCCACGTTGTTGATGGGCAAAGGACTGTTTGATGAGCGTCACCCGGCGTTTGTTGGCACGTACAGCGCCGGAGCCAGCAGCGATTATGTACGTCAGGCGATAGAAGATGCCGATACGATAATGTGTGTCGGCACACAATTTGTCGACACCCTGACAGCTGGGTTTACACAACAGCTACCGCAGGATCGCACCATTGACGTTCAGCCCCATGCGTCACGAATTGGATCCCACTGGTTTAACATCCCGATGGAGCAGGCGGTCACCACATTACGTGAGCTGTGCCTGGAAATGTCGTTTTCTCTGCCGCCAGAACGTCCGCCAACTAGGCGTGTTCAGGTTGAAAAGGGCCCACTGACGCAGGAAAACTTCTGGCACACGGTGCAGCAGTTTCTGAAGCCTGATGACATTATCCTCGTCGATCAGGGAACCGCCGCCTTTGGCGCGGCTGCGCTCTCATTACCTTGCGGGGCGGAAGTCCTGGTTCAACCGTTGTGGGGATCTATCGGCTACGCGCTCCCGGCGGCATTCGGTGCGCAAACGGCCTGTCCGGACCGTCGGGTGATCCTGATTATTGGTGATGGCGCGGCGCAGCTCACCATTCAGGAGCTGGGCTCCATGCTCAGAGATGGGCAATCGCCGGTTATTTTACTGCTCAACAATGACGGTTATACCGTGGAGCGGGCCATACACGGGGAAAATCAGCGCTATAACGACATTGCCGCCTGGAGCTGGACGTTGATGCCGCAGGCGTTTAGTCGTGAATGTCAGGCCGAATGCTGGCGGGTGAAGCAGGCGGTACAGCTGGAAGAAGTGCTGGCCCGGCTGTCCCAACCGCAACGACTGTCGTTAATTGAGGTGGTGCTACCGAAAGCCGATCTTCCTGAATTATTGCGCACGGTGACCCGTGCGCTGGAATCTCGCAACGGCGGATAGCTCTATTTATCGGGGCGCTCAGCGACCATCATCGGTTTGCCCGCCAGCAGCAGCCAGGCGGGCAGCATGACGATGCACAGCAGCGGCAGCAGGGTGGAATCTGGCACCACCACTGCTGCCATAAACAGGCTCAGCCAGGCGTCGCGGGTGACGACCAGCACCAGCCCGAGAATAGAGCAAGAAACCGTGATGGCAGCCGGCACCGCTTCAACATGGGCGTGCAGCATCAGGCCAAGCGCGACGCCAACGAATACCGCCGGGAAGATTCGTCCGCCGCGAAAACCACTCGCTGCTGCAACCACTAATGCCGCCAGCTTAATGACGGCGAGCATGAAATAATCTGATGTCCCCAGCGTTTGGCTAAACGCCATTTGCTGCATTTCGTCTAGTCCCTTAAACAAGGTAAGCGGCCCGCCGATAACACCCAAAATGCCAAGGATAAAACCGCCTGTCCCGAGGATCAGCACCGGGTGTTTTAATCGATGCATTAAATGGTGCAAACGCGGCAGACACCAGACGGCCACCATTCCAGCGGCAATGGCGATGGCAGCAACAACCGCGCCGCTGAGGATATCCGTCAAGTGCATCTGCGTGTAGTGCGCGATGGGCAGTGAAAAATGGGGGTGAAAAAACAGGCTGGTGGTTAGCGAACCCGCGGCGGCGGCCATTAACGGCGCAAACAGGCGATCCCACAAGGGCACATCGTTTGAGCTATTCAGCGTTTGCGAAAATATCAACGCGGCGGCAACGGGGGTACCAAATAGTGCGCCGATGGTGCCGGCAGAGGCGAGAATGGTCCAGTCCAGTTTCGCTATACGGGGAAACATGCGGCTACCAAGTGCTACTGCCAGAGCGATATTTACGGTCATGATGGGGTGTTCCGGACCCAGACTGACGCCACCCGCGAGGCCAAGGATTAGCGCTGCCAGCAGGCCCGGTATTGCTGATGTTGGCACCGGCATGCCAATTAACGGTTCACAGGCCGGATCCGGACCTGCGTGGCCATGACTGTAGCGGATAACTAACCCGACCATGATCCCCGTGAGCGTCAGCATACCGATAATCCAGACCGGAGAGTCCTGGGCTATACCGATGCTAACAGGCAGACGTTCCCACAAAAACTGCTGTAAAACGGAAGCCACTTTCATCACAACGATCAACACCAGGCTGGACGCTATGCCAATGATTAGCGCTGGGGTTGATAGCAAGAGCATCGTTCTGGCTCGCGGATGGAGCATTTTCTATTCCTTAAAACAGAGTCATAGACATAGTTTGCACAGCCTGCCTGACGACATCGCTGCAAATGGTGCTGAAACGATAAAGTAATTGTGTGATCTGGATCGATTTTCCACGGGCATCAGCCTTCAGACCGTTGTTGTTATGTCCCCATGAATTTACAGTGTGGCAAAGATTTATTCTGACTTTAGCGGAGCAGTGGAAGAATGACAAAATATGCTTTAGTAGGGGATGTTGGCGGCACCAACGCGCGTCTTGCTCTGTGCGATATTGCCAGCGGCGAGATTTCGCAGGCAAAAACCTATTCCGGGCTGGATTACCCTAGCCTCGAAGCGGTGGTGCGCGTGTACCTGGATGAGCATAGCGTCAGCGTCGAAGATGGCTGCATTGCCATTGCCTGTCCGATAACCGGCGATTGGGTGGCAATGACCAACCATACCTGGGCGTTCTCTATTGCTGAGATGAAAAAAAACCTGGGCTTCAGCCATCTGGAAATCATCAATGATTTCACCGCTGTGTCGATGGCGATCCCGATGCTGAAAAAAGAGCATTTAATTCAGTTTGGTGGTGCGGAACCTGTGGAAGGCAAACCTATTGCGGTTTATGGCGCAGGAACCGGGCTTGGCGTGGCGCATCTGGTCCACGTGGATAAACGCTGGGTAAGTCTCCCTGGTGAAGGCGGCCACGTGGATTTTGCGCCTAACAGCGAGGAAGAGGGAATTATCCTTGAGGTTCTGCGCGCGGAAATAGGTCACGTGTCCGCAGAACGCGTGCTGTCTGGTCCGGGACTGGTGAATCTGTATCGCGCCATCGTCAAATCTGACGGACGCCTGCCGGAAAATCTGCAGCCGAAGGATATCACCGCACGGGCGCTGGAAGATTCCTGCATTGACTGTCGTCGTGCGCTGTCGCTGTTCTGCGTCATCATGGGACGTTTTGGTGGCGATCTGGCGTTAACGCTGGGCACATTTGGCGGCGTGTACATCGCCGGCGGTATTGTGCCGCGCTTCCTCGACTTTTTTAAAGCGTCGGGCTTCCGTGGTGGTTTTGAAGATAAAGGCCGTTTTAAAGCCTATGTGCAGGATATTCCGGTGTATCTGATCGTGCACGATAATCCTGGACTACTTGGCGCTGGTGCGCATTTACGTCAGACGTTAGGCCATATTCTTTAATTCATCAATCAGAAACCTGCAAAACCGCGTAAATTACGCGGTTTTTTTATGCCTGCCGCCTACCTTTCCGACCTTCGTCACATTTCCGAATGACGGGATTAAATGTCCAGTAAAAGCATTATTTGTCTGATAACGGTTGTTACTTTCCTCAGACCATAATTTCACTCGTTAACTATTACGAGGAAATGATTATGAGCAAAAAACTGATTGCCGTCTGCGCGTGCCCAATGGGCCTGGCTCACACCTTTATGGCGGCTCAGGCGCTGGAAGAAGCGGCGGTTGAAGCGGGTTATGAAGTGAAAATTGAAACTCAGGGCGCGGACGGAATTCAAAATCGTCTGACGGCGCAGGATATCGCTGAGGCGACGTTAATCATCCACTCTGTTGCTGTTACTCCAGAAGATAACGAGCGTTTTGAGTCGCGTGACGTCTATGAAATTACGCTACAGGACGCGATAAAAAATGCGGCCGGCATCATTAAAGAGATCGAAGAGATGGTTGCCGCTGAACAACAATAATCATCGACAGGGAATTACGTATGGCCATTAAAAAACGCAGTGCAACCGTTGTGCCTGGCGCATCTGGTGCGGCGGCAATAAAAAATCCACCGGCCTCCCGCAATAGCTTCTGGGGCGAACTTCCGCAGCATGTGATGTCGGGTATTTCACGCATGGTGCCGACGTTAATTATGGGCGGGGTCATTCTCGCCTTCTCGCAACTGATCGCCTATAGCTGGCTCGATATTCCTGCTGACACAGGCATCATGGATGCGCTGAACAGCGGAAAATTTACTGGTTTTAATCTCTCATTGCTGAAGTTTGCCTGGCTGTCGCAATCTTTCGGCGGCGTGCTGTTTGGCTTTGCTATCCCGATGTTTGCCGCGTTTGTCGCTAACTCTATCGGCGGCAAGCTGGCATTTCCGGCGGGGTTTATCGGTGGGCTGATGTCCACTCAGCCCACGCAGATACTGAATTTTGACCCCGCGACGCTGCAATGGGCTACCAGTGCTCCCGTACCGTCAACCTTTATTGGCGCGCTGATTATCTCGATTGTCGCCGGGTATCTGGTGAAGTGGATGAACCAAAAAATCCAGTTGCCTGATTTCCTGCTGGCGTTCAAAACCACTTTTTTACTGCCCATTCTTTCCGCGATATTCGTCATGCTGGCGATGTACTACGTGATCACACCGTTTGGCGGCTGGATCAACGGCGGGATCCGTACTCTGCTGACGGCGGCTGGCGAGAAAGGCACGCTGATGTATGCGATGGGTATTTCCGCGGCAACGGCGATTGACCTTGGTGGCCCAATAAATAAAGCAGCAGGTTTTGTCGCCTTCAGCTTTACCACCGATCACGTTCTACCGGTAACCGCGCGTTCTATTGCGATTGTCATTCCTCCGATTGGTCTTGGGCTGGCCACGCTTATTGATCGTCGCTTAACCGGCAAACGTCTGTTCAGCGCACAGCTCTACCCGCAGGGAAAAACGGCGATGTTCCTCGCGTTTATGGGCATCAGTGAAGGGGCGATCCCATTTGCGCTGGAAAGTCCCATCACGGCAATTCCTTCCTACATGGTTGGTGCCATTGTTGGATCGACGGCTGCCGTCTGGTTGGGGGCGGTGCAGTGGTTCCCGGAATCGGCTATCTGGGCGTGGCCGCTGGTAACTAACCTCGGCGTCTATATGGCGGGGATCCTGTTAGGCGCGGTGATTACGGCGCTGATGGTGGTGTTCCTGCGCAACATGATGTATCGCAAAGGCAAATTGCTGATTGAAAGTCTCTGATTAAAAGGATTGTGACCATGAGCTTACTTGCCTCGCTGCGCGACTGGTTAACAGCGCAACATCTTGATGCGATGCTGCTGTCATCGCGGCAGAACAAACAGCCACATATGGGGATCTCCAGCAGTTCAGGGTTTGTGTTTATCAGCCACGAAAGTGCGCATATCCTGGTCGATGCCCGTTACTACACCGATGTCGCCACGCGTACTCAGGGCTATCAGATCCATCTACTCGATGGAACACAGACGCTGTATTCGCAGGTGAATCACATCATTGCGAACGAAAAGCTGCAGACGGTGGGATTCGAAGGTGAGCAGGTAAGCTGGGAAACGGCGAACGCGTGGTCGGGCAAACTGTGCGCCCGATTAGTGAGCGCCGTACCGGACGTACTCCGGCAGGTGAAAACGGCGCAGGAGATAGCTTGCATCCGCGAAGCCTGCCGGATCGCCGACCTTAGCGCTGCACATATACGCCGCTTTATTCAACCAGGTCTCAGTGAGCGCGAAATTGCCGCTGAACTGGAGTGGTTTATGCGCACGCTCGGCGCAGACAAAGCCTCTTTTGACACCATTGTCGCCAGCGGCTGGCGCGGTGCGCTGCCGCACGGTAAAGCCAGCGATAAACGTGTTGAGGCGGGTGAGTTCATTACGCTGGATTTTGGCGCACAGTATCAGGGCTATTGTTCGGATATGACGCGAACCTTTCGCATCCCCGACGTCAACCTGCCAGCGGAAGAAAGCGCGCTGTTTGCCGTGTATCAGATTGTCCTGGCGGCGCAGCGTGCTGCGGTGGCAGCAATTCGACCAGGCGCGCGTTGCAATGAGGTGGATGCCGCAGCCAGGCGGGTTATTACGCAGGCGGGCTATGGCGACGCGTTTGGCCACAATACCGGACATGCTATTGGTATTGAGGTGCATGAAAATCCTCGTTTTTCCCCTAATGACACAACGACTCTGGCAGCTGGCATGCTACTCACCGTTGAGCCGGGTATTTATCTACCGGGGCAGGGAGGAGTACGTATTGAGGATGTGGTGCTGGTTACGCCAGATGGCGGAGAGGTGCTCTATACCATGGCGAAAACATTGTTACACACGGGAGAGGCGTAATGGACTTATCGCTACTGAAAGCGCTGAGCGAGGCGGATGCGATCGCCTCTTCAGAACAAGAAGTGCGTCAGATCCTGCTTGAAGAGGCGGATCGTTTGCATAAAGAGGTGCGCTTTGATGGCCTGGGGTCGGTGCTGATCCGGCTCAATGAATCAACCGGTCCGAAGGTGATGATCTGCGCGCATATGGATGAAGTGGGATTTATTGTACGTAGCATTTCCAGCGAAGGAGCTATCGATGTATTGCCGGTGGGAAATGTGCGTATGGCGGCCAGACAATTGCAGCCGGTGCGGATTACCACCCGTGAAGAGAGCAAAATTCCCGGTCTGCTTGATGGAGAGCGCAGCGGTAATGAGGTCAGTGCCCTGCGGGTAGACATTGGTGCGCGATCTTGTGACGAAGTACTTCAGGCCGGAGTACGCCCTGGCGATCGTGTCACCTTTGATACAACTTTTCAGGTTTTGCCGCATCAGCGAGTCATGGGCAAAGCCTTTGATGACCGACTTGGATGTTATTTGCTGGTGGCGCTACTGCGCGAATGGCATGACGCAACTCTCCCTTGTGAGGTCTGGCTGGTGGCCAGCTCCAGTGAAGAAGTAGGACTGCGCGGAGGACAAACAGCAGCACGCGCAGTCGCACCGGATGTGGCAATCGTGCTGGATACCGCCTGTTGGGCCAAAAACTTTGATTATGGTGCGGCCAACCATCGGCAGACTGGTAAAGGCCCAATGCTGGTGTTAAGCGATAAATCGCTGATTGCACCACCAAAGCTGACTGCGTGGGTGGAAAGCGTGGCCGCTGATGCGGGGATTTCCCTGCAGCTCGACATGTTCAGTAACGGCGGCACCGACGGCGGTGCGGTGCACGTCAGCGGCACGGGGGTCCCAACGGTTGTCATGGGGCCCGCCACGCGGCATGGGCACTGCGCGGCATCGATTGCTGACTGTCGTGACATTATTCAGACCCAGCAGTTGTTGTCGGCTCTTATTTCACATCTTACGTGCGAAACTGTGGCTCATCTGACGGATTTCAGGTGCTGATTTCGCGCTAATCAGGAGTTGTTATGCTAACGATTCAATTTCTTTGCCCGTTACCCAATGGTCTGCATGCTCGTCCGGCGTGGGAGCTGAAAGAGCAGTGCAGCCAATGGCAAAGTGAGGTGATATTTATTAACCATCGCCAGAATGCGAAGGCGGATGCGAAAAGCTCGTTGGCGCTGATTGGCACCGGGACGCTGTTTAACGACAGCTGTAGCTTAACCATCACCGGTCGCGATGAAGAACAGGCTCGGCGAGTGCTGGAGGAGTATCTCCAGCACCGGTTTATTGACAGTGATAGCGTTCAACCGACTCCGGAGGAACTGGCGGCACATCCGTTGCCACGTTCGCTGATTCGTCTCAATCCAGACCTTCTTTATGGCACTATGCTGGCAGGGGGCGTGGGGGCAGGTACGCTCACGCTTTGGCAGAGCGATAATCTGGAAAGCTATCGCGCCATTGCAGCGAGTGCGGAAGACAACACCCGGCTGGAACACAGTCTGGCGACGCTTGCCGAACAGCTCAATCAACAACTGCGCGAGCGCGACGGCGAGAGTAAAACCATCCTCAGCGCGCATCTGTCCCTGATTCAGGACGACGAGTTTGCCGGGAATATTCGCCGCTTAATGCTGGAGCAGCATCTGGGGCTAGGGGCCGCAATCGTCGCCAATATGGAACAGGTGTGCGATAAGCTGTCGGCCTCCGGTAGCGATTATCTGCGCGAGCGTGTCAGTGACATCCGTGATATCAGCGAACAGCTGCTGCACATCACCTGGCCTGAAAGACGTCCGCGCAATGCGCTGGCGCTGAATAAGCCGACGATTCTGGTTGCTGAGGATTTGACGCCCAGCCAGTTTTTAAGCCTCGATTTGCAGCATCTGTCTGGCATGATCCTGGAGAAAACAGGGCGCACCTCGCATACCCTGATTCTCGCTCGCGCATCTGCTATTCCGGTGCTTAGCTGCTTACCGCTGGAGGCTATTAGCCGCTATGCAGGGCAGCCTGCGGTACTGGATGCTCGCTGTGGGGTACTGGCCATCAATCCGGACGATGCAGTTCGCGGCTATTACGCGATAGCGCAGAAGCTGGCCGATGAATGCCAGCGGCGGCAGGCGCTTGATGCCGCCCAGCCCGCGTTGACCAAAGATAATCAGCGTATTGACGTTGCGGCGAATATCGGCACCGCGCTCGAAGCGCCGGGTGCATTTGCCAATGGTGCGGAAGGGATCGGGCTGTTTCGTACTGAAATGCTGTTTATGGACCGCGACAGCGCTCCTGACGAGCAGGAACAGTTTGAAGCCTACCAGCAGGTTTTATTGGCCGCAGGCGACAAGCCGGTTATCTTTCGCACCATGGATATCGGTGGTGATAAGAATATCCGCTATCTCAATATTCCGCAGGAAGATAATCCGTTTCTCGGCTACCGTGCGGTGCGTATTTATCCGGAGTTTGCCGGACTGTTTCGTACCCAACTGCGTGCCATCCTACGCGCGGCGACCTTCGGTAACGCACAGCTGATGATCCCGATGGTGCACAGCCTTGACCAGATTTTGTGGGTAAAAAGCGAACTGCAAAAAGCGCTGGTGGCGCTGAAAGCAGACGGTTTACGTCATGCCCCGACAATCTCATTGGGGATTATGGTTGAAGTCCCTTCGGTGTGTTACATCATCGACCATTTCTGCGATGAGGTGGATTTCTTCAGTATTGGTTCAAATGACATGACCCAGTACTTGTACGCCGTCGATCGCAATAATCCACGCGTTTCGCCGCTGTACAACCCGATTACGCCGTCGTTCCTGCGTATGTTGCAGCAGATTGTTCACGTGGCGCACGAACGTGGTAAATGGGTGGGTATTTGCGGAGAACTCGGCGGCGAAGGACGCTATTTACCGTTGCTGCTGGGTTTAGGACTCGATGAGCTGAGTATGAGCAGTCCACGTATTCCGGCGGTAAAAAGTCAGCTTCGTCAACTGAACAGCCAGGCATGCCGCGAACTCGCTATGCAGGCCTGCGAGTGCCGTAGCGCTCAGGAGATTGAAGATCTGCTGAATCAGTTTGCACCGCAAAAAGATGTGCGTCCGCTGCTGGCGCTGGAGAATATCTTTGTTGGTGAATCTCTGAGCAACAAAGAGCAGGTGATCCAGTTTCTGTGCGGCAATCTTGGGGTAAACGGACGCACTGAACATCCGTTTGAGCTGGAAGAGGATGTCTGGCAGCGCGAAGAGATAGTTACCACCGCCGTCGGTTTTGGGGTGGCAATCCCTCACACGAAATCTCAGTGGATCCGCCATTCCAGCATCAGCATTGCCCGGCTTGCTCAGCCCGTTGACTGGCAGTCTGAGATGGGCGAGGTGGAACTGGTGATCATGCTGACGCTGGGTGCCGATGAAGGCATTAACCACGTGAGGGTCTTCTCGCAGCTGGCGCGTAAGCTGGTGAACAAGCAGTTCCGCCAGTCGTTGTTTGCCGCTGAAGATGCCGAGAGCATTCTGGCGCTGCTGGAGGCGGAACTGACATTTTAAGCTTCACTGAAAGAACGCTATCCAGCCTGCTACGTTGTGGTTGCAGGCTGGGTAAACGCTACCGGAAAGTGAAATCATCAATGCGGCGTGTTGTGCCCCGGCAGTTTCCCGGCTCTTAACAGTTTCATCTCTTGCTTGCAGAGCAGAACCACCGCCTGACGACCTTTAACTCGGCGGGAGGTGAGGGCTCTTTTCACGGTCTGACGATCCGCACCTGATTCCAGCATTTGAAAACACATCAGGGAGAGTGCACGTCTGTTTTTCATCGCATATTCACTTTATCGAGTAAGCCAGTAGGATTTGGCTAAAGGCCGCTATTTTACAACGGGGCAAACGGATATTACTAACAGCGTTGGTGTTGTCTCACTTAACGCGCCGACTGAAAGCGTGCGCCGTACTCTCCGGGCGTCAGGCCAAACTGACGTCGGAACAGGCGGCAGAAATAATCACTGTCCTGATATCCACACCGTTGTGCGACTTCGCTAATCGACAGATGGTATTTCTGTAAGATGATGCGTGCCTTCGCCATTCTGACCCACCGCAGATACTCGACGAACCCCATGGTACCGTGCTGGGCAAACACTTTTGACAGGTGATTGGGTGTGATATTAAAAAAAAGCGCCACGCTTTCCCGGGTCAGCGGTTGAGCATAGTTATCCTGTACCCAATTACACATACTGTGATAGAGAAATTCAGCGCGCGGACGCTCTGCGTCAGGGCGGGTATTGACCACACTACGACACAGATGCAGCAGGCTAAGCACCAGCGGCTGAATAATATCCTGGGCCTGAGGAGAGCGGCTTAAATGGGTTAATGCAGTGAGCATCGCCTCGCCTTCGCCACGTTGCGGATGCGGTAGCTCAATACGGCGAACTGGACGTAACAGCGATGCGGTTCGGTTATCGTAAAAAGAGAGTCCCAGCCATGCCGGGGAAAACACCAGGCTAAGCAGCATCACAGGTTTATCGCTGCCGGGCAGATTCGCCGCTTTCGCCGGGATAAACAGCATGTCGCCTTCCGCCAGACTATGCTGCTGTTTTTCCAGCCGGTTGCTGTATTCCCCACGTAGCACGATATCGAGGCGCGGGAGGTCAATACATAAACTACCGGTCGGTAGCGTGGTTGGCTGGGTTGCGAACCACACGCGCCCCAGGCGCTGCGGGTTTAACACCAGGCCGCTGAACAGATCGGCGAAAAACTGTTGGTCTGCGGGTAGGCCTGGCTCTTTCATCGTTCTTTCTCTGCGCTATAAGTGCATTAACTGTCTGAACTCTTTCACTTTACTCCGACTAACCGGGATTTCAAATTCCAGATCCTTTAAACGCAAAATATAAGTGTTGTTAAACCAGGGTTCGATCTCGCGGATTTTATTCAGATTTACGCAGAACGAGCGGTGGCAGCGGAAGAAATGCGAAGCCGGCAGCTTGCTGCAAAATTCGCTGATGTTCATCGGCATGACGTATGATTCTCGTCGCGTATAGACGAACGTCATCTTTTCATGCGCTTCAGCGTAGTAGATGTCGTTGATTGGGGTCACGATGATCCGCTCATCTTTGATCAGGTTGATCGTATCGTTTTCGCGGGCCACCGGACTTACAGAGGACGTTCCCGTTTGCTGTTGCTGCCAGGCGGCTTCCAGCTTTTGCAGCATGCTGACAATACGTGATTCCTGGTACGGCTTCAGAATGTAGTCAAAAGCTTCCAGTTCGAAGGCTTCAACAGCATGCTCTTTCCACGCGGTAATAAACACAATAAAGGGTTTATGTGCGAACTGGCTGATATTTTGTGCCAGCAATACGCCGTCCAGCGAGGGAATATTAATATCCAGAAAAATGGCGTCAACGCGGTTGTGCTGGAGATATTTCAGCACGTCCAGACCATCGTCAAACGTGCCGACAATCTCCATCTGGCTGTGCTCTTTTATCAGCCAGCTCAGTTCCTGTTGGGCCAGGAATTCATCTTCAACAATGATGACTTTCACGACTTCACTCCTGGTTAAAGCAATAATGTAGTTGGCGCGGCTGCGGGCGAGTGCACATTAGGTACATAAAAGGCAATCTCTGTGCCTGGCTCCAGACGGCGGATATGTAATCCCTCACCGTAGAGCAGCTTAACGCGATGGTGCACATTCAACAGACCAATTTTATTGCCCGGCATTTCATTGGACTCGACCCGTTCAATCACTTTTGGGTCGATACCATGACCCGTATCTCGTACGGCAATCCGTACCCGGTTGCCGCACTCCGCAACGCTGATGGTGACCACACCTTTCCCTTTGCAGGGCTGGATCCCATGGACGATAGCATTCTCGACCAACGGCTGAATCAGCAGGCTGGGAATAAAACAGCTTACCTCTTCATCGATATCATAAATAACGGTCAGCTTGTCGCCAAAGCGGGCCTGTTCGATGGTGATGTAATCCTTGATTTGATACAGCTCTTTCTTGATGTCGATCTGCTCATCGTCTTTTAATTCAATATTATAGCGAAGATAGCGCGATAAATTAAAAATGAGCTGACGTGCGGTGTCCGGGTTAAGCCGCACCGACGATGAAATCGCGTTCAGGGCATTAAACAGAAAATGGGGATTTATTTTGCTTTGCAGCGCGCGTAGCTCTGCCTTATTTGCCATTTCTCGTAGTTGCTCTGCGCGGGAGACTTCAAGCTGGGTGGAGATGATTTGCGACAGACCGATCGCCATTTCCTGTAACGAGGAAGTGATTTGATGAGCGTGACAGTAGTAGATCTTCAGCGTGCCGGTCACGACGCCTTTCTCCCAAAGCGGGATCACCAGCATGGAGTGAATTTCCGGGGTGCGATGCGCTTCATCATTGTTTTTTATGATAATTTTACCGTGATTTATGGCTTCCTGCGTGGTGGGGCTGACGAAGTCATCGTTATCGCGGTAGTTGATCTCTCCAACGCCAACATAGGCCAGAACGTGCTGAGTATTGGTGATGGCAACCGCGTCAGCGTGGATATCGTGGCGAATAATTTCGCACACCTGACGTAACGACTCGCTGTTGACCTGACGAAAGAGCGGTAGCGTTTTGTTGGCGATATCCAGCGCCAGCTTGGCCTGTTTTGCAGCGCTGGCTTCTTTCTCACCTTCAACGCTTTGTACCAGCATCACGATAAAACCAATACAGACGCTGCCGAGGATCATCGGGATACCGATTTTTGAGACAATATCCAGCCCCAGTTCAGTGGTGGGTGCCCAGGCGACGACGAGGATCATGGTCAGTGATTCGCACAGCATTCCGCCTAAAATACCCGCGCGCCAGTGCTGCGCTTTGGGGATCTTTCGGTTGATCCACCCGGCAATGCAGCCAGCCAGAATGCTGGTAATAAAGCAGGGTAGGGCAGTTACGCCGCCAATATCGATCAGGTAACGGTGGGTGCCTGCGATCAGCCCCGTAATAATGCCGACCCATGGACCGAACAGGATCCCTCCTGACATGACCGCGATAATACGCACATTGACCAGAGAACCTTCTACCGGTACGCCTGACCAGGTACTGAATAGGGCAAACATGGAGAAAATCGCGGTAACGGCGAGCAGCTCTTTTGGGGAGTGGGCTGACTTGTGCAACAGTTCGCGAAACAGGCGGATACGAATCAGGAAAAACAGACAGAACAGCATCAGTGCTGCCCGGTCAAATACCGCCAGCAGCATATTGAATATTTCGTGCACGGGTGACTCTTGCGCAAGGGTTAAACCACTATGATAGGTAACCTGAGGCAGGATGACCAGCACCCCCGCAGTTCAGAGCTAATGGGGAAAAACCATAATATTAAAAGGGGATTGTTGCATGATTGTTGTATTTACAATACCTGTCCTGTGAGTGCTGCGTTCAAGGTAATGTATTTAACAACAAAATGTTAAATGATGGTAATTTTAAGCGAGTTGTGAAAATGAATATTTCCTCATTTTACTCAGCTGTTCCTCTTTTTCGTCAGGAAAAAATATTTTGTTTTGCCTCTCGACAGAAGGAAATTATTCAGGCTATTTTCTAAACGTGCCACCATCGTGGCAGCGTCGCTCGGACGGTCCGGGCGCTAACGTTAATCTGAGGATATTATGGCAGACTCCCGCCCTGAACGTCGCTTTACGCGTATTGATCGCCTTCCCCCGTACGTTTTTAACATCACCGCTGAACTGAAGATGGCTGCGCGTCGGCGCGGCGAAGATATTATCGATTTCAGTATGGGGAACCCGGATGGGGCCACGCCTCCTCACATTGTTGAAAAACTGTGTACCGTGGCGCAGCGCCCGGATACTCACGGTTATTCCACCTCACGCGGCATTCCGCGTTTGCGTCGGGCGATTTCCCGCTGGTACCAGGAACGCTATGACGTTGAGATCGATCCTGAATCCGAAGCCATTGTGACCATCGGTTCCAAAGAGGGGCTGGCGCACCTGATGCTGGCTACGCTCGATCACGGTGATACGGTCCTCGTGCCCAACCCAAGTTATCCCATCCATATCTATGGCGCGGTGATTGCCGGCGCGCAGGTGCGTTCAGTGCCGCTGGTTGAGGGTGTCGACTTCTTTAATGAGCTGGAACGCGCAATACGCGAAAGTTACCCGAAGCCGAAGATGATGATCTTAGGTTTCCCATCCAACCCGACCGCGCAGTGCGTCGAGCTGGAATTCTTTGAGAAAGTGGTGGCCCTGGCTAAACGCTATGACGTGCTGGTGGTTCACGACCTGGCCTACGCTGATATTGTTTATGACGGCTGGAAGGCACCATCGATTATGCAGGTACCCGGCGCTCGCGACGTCGCTGTTGAATTTTTCACCCTGTCGAAAAGCTACAACATGGCGGGATGGCGTATCGGGTTTATGGTGGGCAACAAAACGCTGGTGAACGCGCTGGCGCGAATCAAGAGCTATCACGATTACGGGACCTTTACGCCACTGCAGGTTGCGGCAATTGCCGCGCTGGAAGGCGATCAGCAATGTGTGCGGGATATCGCTGAGCAATATAAACGTCGTCGTGATGTGCTGGTCAAAGGACTGCATGAAGCAGGCTGGATGGTCGAGATGCCAAAGGCCTCAATGTACGTTTGGGCGAAAATTCCAGAGCAATACGCCGGGATGGGGTCACTTGAGTTTGCCAAGAAGCTGCTGAACGAAGCGAAGGTATGCGTTTCGCCAGGGATTGGGTTTGGTGATTATGGTGATACGCATGTGCGATTTGCGTTGATTGAAAACCGTGACCGTACCCGTCAGGCTATTCGCGGCATCAAGGCGATGTTTCGCGCAGATGGCCTGTTACCGACCAGTGCAAAATCGGCTTCTGAAAGTACCGACTGACAGAATGATTCCCCAAAATGCAAAACAGGAGCCTGATGGCTCCTGTTTTTTTGCTGCGTCTTTTAATTTAGATCATCAGGGCGAAAGTACCGGCCCAAACGATGACCATAAAAGAAATGCCCATAAAGAAATATTTCACTTTTCATCTCTCCGCGTACCTGGGGTACGT
This sequence comes from Citrobacter sp. Cpo109, assembly GCF_030332565.1. Classification (NCBI taxonomy): domain Bacteria; kingdom Pseudomonadati; phylum Pseudomonadota; class Gammaproteobacteria; order Enterobacterales; family Enterobacteriaceae; genus Citrobacter; species Citrobacter sp. Cpo109. The sequence continues at coordinate 117,770 of NZ_JAOWHQ010000053.1, read as the reverse complement.
CTAAATGAACATATGCTTACCTGACAGAGAGCTGATGCACTCGCGAACGAAAGGGAGAATACCCCTCATTTGCTTGGCTGCATCACCTCAGAATTCTGAGCTTTAATGCTCCAGACGGCGCTAATGTACGCCTAAAAATGAGGAGAGACAAGAGGCATTTTTTTATTTAATTTTAATAACTTACAACTGTCGTGATTCGGCGACAGTTTAATTTCTGCCGGTAATAAATTGTTATTGAGCGACGGAATGGTTACTCGGAGAATTCTCATATCGCCATGATGTTAATGCGGTTAATTTTTCGCGGAATGAGATAATGAAAAGGTTAAAAATGACCAGATTAATGATGTTAGCACTCGTTTTTACGCCATTGACGTCGATGGCGGCCTCACCGTTGGCGTTTAATTTCAGCTGCGCAAGTATTGGTGGGGTGAATAGTGATGGTAAAGGCAATGTTTGGATTGATGGCTCGAAGGCGACGGTGAAGGCCTTCAATGAAAATTACTGGGAAGCCAAAAGCGGGAACAATACGGTTTCTATTTCTCGTAAAGATGACGGAAATCCGGACGTTTCCTGGAGTGGGCCGAATCGAAAGCACGGGGTATGCCTGCCTGAAGATAATATTGACTTTTCTGGGGCCAAAAAATCGACCAGCACAGGACCCTCTTTTTCCTGCGCTGCGGTTGCAAAAGGCAGTATCGAAGAGATTATCTGCCAGAGTCCTTCGCTCTCAGAAATGGATTTAGCGTTAAACGGGGCCTACAAGCAGGCGCTGGTTAAATCGAGCAATAACCCGACGCTGAAAGCAGAACAACGCGGCTGGGTGAAAGGGCGTAACGAGTGTTGGAAGGAACAGGATAAATCAGCCTGCATCGCCCGTAACTACAGCGAGCGAATGGCTGAACTGCACAGCAAATGGGGCGTTAAGTAATCAACCGTAGAAAAAAAGAAAGGCCTTACGGCCTTTCTTTTTAGATATACAACGAAGCTTCACCCATCGGGCGAGTTTTGAAGCGACGGTGGATCCAGAGATACTGCTCGGGTGCACGCATGATCTCTTTTTCGATAATTTTGTTCATATACGCCGCAGCCTGGCTTTCATCTGCCGGGTAACCTTCCATTTCCGGGGTGATGAACAGGCGGTAACCGGTGTTATCCGCTTTTCTCACCATGGTTACGGTCAGCATTGCTGCGCCCGATAATCGTGACAGTACGTAGGTACCGTTGGTGGTCGCCACGTCTTTGACTGCGAAGAAGGGGGCGAATGAACTCCCTTTACGACCATAGTCCTGATCGGGGGCAAACCACACTGCCTCGCCTTTTTTCAGGGCGCCGACAATACCACGCAGATTATTTCTGCCGATCATCGCCTTGTTGGAGCGCATACGACCGCGGGTTTGGATCCACTCCATCAACTTATTATTGTGCGGGCGATAGGTTGCCATCATTGGCTGGCAAAGCCCCATTACGCGACCACCCAACTCGAGCGACATAAAGTGTACGCCAACGACCATCACGCCACGGTTTTGCATCTGAGCGCGCTTCAGGTTGTCCAGCCCTTCTACATCAAACCATTTACGCACCCGAAGGTCCGGCCAGAACCAGGCCATACCTGTTTCAAGCAGCCCCATGCCGAGCGAACGGAAATTCTCATCGACCAGTTTGTCTCTTTCTTCCTGCGACAGATTTGGGAAACAGAGTTCGAGATTTTTACGTGCAATAGATTCACGGCGTTTTAAAAATGGACGAGCCAGCGTTCCTGTACGGGTACCAAGAAAACACAATACGGGATAGGGAAGCTGTACCAGTAACCAGAGCACACCAACACCAAACCATGTGAGCCAGTAGCGCGGATGCAAAAACGCGCGTGAAAATTTACTTTGGGGGAACATAAGCACCTGTTGTTGATACGAAATAGATGTATCGCGAAGATTCTTTGCCTGTCGCTTTACACTCTGCACTGATCTTTAGGCCGCCATGAACGACATTGGTTCCTGTAAAGAGTGTAAAACTGAGTCAGGACAAAACCACGAGGGGGCATGAATGATCGGACGCACAATGTACACCCGAAAATTAATGTCAGCCAGAAATAATTACTCAAGATTCGTAAATGTTTTTAGGGCGATTAAGGGCAAAATTTCGCCTATATATAATTCGTTGTTTTTATGATGATTAAATAAACGACGGAGAAACAGTGTAATAGTAAGCGGTCGAATGATTTTTGTGAATAAAATGTTGCTCAAATTGCATGCGGATAGGAATTGTCTTAGAATATAAAGTTAAGGGAGTGTAAGGACTTACGTTAAGTTTACGGCAGACAGGAGGTATCGCTATGCTCTATTTCTGGATCTTTCTCATACTGAGCATTCTGTGCGTCAGTTGCTATATCTGGCAGGTTATAGGCGCTGCGGCATCAATTAGCGCTTTTCTCGGCATGGCCATCCTTACGGCATTAATTTACGTTTTTACTATGCGGCTGACCAATGGCAACGAAATGGTAACTGGATTATTCCTGTTTCTTGCCCCGGCATGTGGTTTGATCATTCGCTTTATGGTCGCAGACGGTAAGCAATAATTTGGAATGTTACGTTTAGCAATAAATTATCACCTTGAGTTATTTATTATTTGTCTGAGTTTATTGAAGTGCCAGCATCGCTGGCACTTTGTTGTGAGACCGAACTGAATTACCGGGCATCCGCCAACTGGAGTGATGCTTCTTCTTGTTGAGCATTTTTTCGCTGTTGTTCAAGTTCCAGCGCACCGCGATGAGAGAGGTAGCAGAACAGGATGCAGCAAACAATACCCCCCATCAGCAGATAGAAGCCGCCGTGCCACCCCATTTTGTCGACCATTACGCCAAACAGACTGGTGCCCAGCGATGCGCCAAAAATGTAGCTCATAAATCCGCGCAGTCCTACTGCAGAACCTACTGCGAAGCTGGGAACGATTTCCATCGTCTGAACAGAAGCGAGGAACTGTGGAACATAGATCAGGCAACCCACAATGGCGGCAAAAATAGTGACCATCAGCAGGGATTCACTTTTCCAGTAGCCGATCAAACAGACGAAAATCAGCGCCATACAAATCATGGCCAGCGGCATGCGACGGCCTTTAAACAGTTTATCGGTAAGCCAGCCCGCCAGTAATGTGGAAGGGATTGCCGCCCATTCAAAAAACAGAAAAGCGATGCTCATTTGCTCTTTCGAGAAATGTTTTTCGGTTAACAGATAAATAGGCAACCAACTAATCATGCCAAAACGCACCATATAGACGAAGACATCTACCAGTGAAACATACCAGGCATTCTTATTACGCAGCACATAGGTGCAGAAAATCTGGAAGGCACTCATATTTTCTGGTGCCTGGACAGCGTGTCGGGAATTTAATACTACTTTTTCTTCCGGCATCATTTGTTCCAGAGCCGGTAAGCCTTCCTGGCGCGGTGAACCTTTCCCCAGCATCAGCACAATAAAAGCAAACAGTACGGCAACACCGGCCGGGACAATATAGCTGGCGCTTTGCCAGTGCTCGCTCCCTAAAATGGCAAAGGCGGCACCAACAATCGGAGCGACAATACCACCGCCAACGTTGTGAGAAATATTCCAGAATGCGCCGACGCGTCCACGTTCTTTACGCGGAAACCAGTTGGCAATGGTAATAAATGAAGGACCAACGCCCATTCCCTGGAACAAGCCATTGAAAACGACCAGAGCGGCAAAAATCCAGAATCCGGTACTGAATCCTAAACCGACGTTTACGATGGCGCACAGAACCAGGCCGCATGCCATAAAGACCTTAGGGCTGGCCTTGTCTGCCAGACTACTCATAATGCCTTTACTGATCCCATAGGCAATAAGCATACAACTGCTGAGTAGACCAATTTGCGTGGCACTGAGATCCAGATGTTCTTTCAGGTACGGTGTTGAGAGCGTGAAGTTATTGCGCACAATATAGTATGCGAGATAGCCAAGAAATACACTGAGTAATGCCTGAATGCGGTATCGGCCATAAGTTTCCTGGACTTTCTCCGCCGGGACTTTATTTGCTGAAGGCCCTGCCTTAAATATGGATAACATATCATCACCTAAATTTATATTGATGTGAATATCAGGATTTTTCGTAGTGAAGAGTGAAATAGACGGCAGAGAAACTCAAGTTGATGAAATGAGTCACTATTGACACAATTTGTGGATTGCGTGGCTTATTTTGACTCTTTTTAAATAATGGCATTTCAATTCTATTCTTTTACGGACGCTTTTATCATTAGCGTGTGCGGATATTAACAAATTCGGACTGCGTTTTCGGGTATTCTTCACCGATGTCGTCACTTTCCGTTTGGTTATTCTACGAATAACCTTATTCTTCCCCCAGTCGGTGATAAACGGGTAAGTTTTGTCTCAATATTATTTTTTGCACATGTTGGTATTTATGAACGGGATCACAAACAGACTTTTGGGCCGGGGGCGTTGTTGGGCGATCTCGCTCTGTTTTATGTCGTTGTCGGTGAGTTGCCAGGCGCAGGGTAAAGAGCTGGTAATGGCGACAACCTTTTCACCGGGGGCAACGGCCTGGATTATTCAGCGTTGGCAGACTGAACCGGGGTCGGTGATGATTCGCACGTTAAACCGGACCAGCAGTTCGTTGGAGCAACTGCTGGATACCGCGAATGCGGAAAATGTTGATCTGATTTTGACCTCATCCCCTATGCTGTTGCAGCATCTGCAGGAACATCAGAAGTTGGCGCCCTTCGACAATGCGTTGCCGGAAAGCCAGCGGCTGGTGCCAGACTCTATCCGTTCGACCTCCGTGGCAGTGGCGATATCTGGTTTTGGTCTGTTGATTAATCGTTCTGCGCTGGCGGCACGACATCTGTCGCCTCCTGCCGACTGGGGGGACTTAACGCTGCCCAAATATCAGAACGCGCTGTTGATGAGTAGCCCATCGCGTTCGGATACCAACCATCTGATGGTTGAGTCATTGCTACAGCAAAAAGGGTGGGAAGCGGGGTGGGCGACGCTGCTGGCGAGTGCTGGAAATCTGGTAACGATTTCATCACGCAGTTTTGGCGTAGCCGACAAAATTAAGAGTGGCCTGGGCGTGGCGGGGCCGGTCATTGATAACTATGCCAACCTGTTGCTTAACGATCCTCACCTGGCTTTTACCTATTTTCCACGCTCGGCGGTATCGCCAACCTATGTGGCTGTTCTCAAGAACAGCCAGCACCCCAATGAAGCGCGTCGTTTTATCCGCTATTTGTTAAGCCCGGAGGGACAGCGGATCCTTGCTGATGCGAATACGGGAAAATATCCGGTAACGCAGCTCGCATCTGATAATCCCCGCGCTGCTCAGCAGGCTATTTTAATGAACCAGCCTCCGCTTAATTATCGGCTGATCCTTAGGCGGCAACAGTTAGTGCAGCGGATGTTTGATACCGCCATCAGTTTTCGTCTTGCGCAACTGAAGGATGCATGGCGGGCGCTATACAGTGCGGAAGCGCGCCTGAAACGCCCGCTACCCGAAATCAGAGCCTTACTGACCAGCGTTCCGATAGATGCCAAAAGTAGTGAAGATGAAGCCTGGCTTGCGCAGTTTGATAATAAAAGCGTTGCCGAACAGCAGATGATGGAGTGGCAGCTCTGGTTTCTTAAAAATCAGCGTCAGGCGATATCAAAACTGGAAGAATTAAAATGAAAGGTGGATCGATACTGCAACGCCTTCGCCAACTCAGCATCAGCAGCAGCCTGCGGGGAGCCTTTCTAACGGGCGCATTACTGACGTTGAGCGTCAGCTGCGTCAGTTTGTACTCCTGGCATGAGCAGAGCTCGCAGATACGCTATTCGCTTGATGATTACTTCCCGCGCGTGCATTCCGCTTTCTTGATTGAAGGAAATCTTAACCTGGTTGTGGACCAGCTAAATGAATTCCTGCTGGCTCCCAATACGACGGTAAGGCTGCAACTGCGCAATCAGATAATCTCGCATCTGGATAAAATCGAAGTGCTGAGCAGGGGGTTGCAATCAGCAGAGCAGCAGCAACTGGCGGTGATTTTGCAGGACAGCCGGGCGCTGATGGCGGAACTGGACCGGGTGCTCTACAACATGTTCCTTGTACGCGAAAAAGTGAGCGAACTTTCCGCGCGCATTGATTGGCTACATGATGATTTTACTACTGAGCTGAATTCACTGGTGCAGGATTTTACCTGGCAGCAGGGGACGTTGCTGGATCAAATCGAGGCCAAAAATGGAGATGCGGCGCTGTATCTCAAACGTGCCCGAGAGGTGCAAAACGAGCAGCAGCAGGTCTACACCCTGGCAAGAATTGAAAACCAGATCGTTGATGATTTACGCGACAGGCTCAATGAACTGAAATCGGGTAGCGACGATGGCATGTTGGTGGAGAATCACATCCGCTACCTGGAAAATCTGAAGAAAACGGCGGATGAAAATATTCGTACCCTCGATGACTGGCCCAGCACTATCACACTGCGACAAACTATCGATGAGCTGCTGGAAATCGGGATGATGAAAAATAAAATGCCCGATACGATGCGCGATTATGTCGCAGCGCAAAAAGCGCTGGTTGATGCCAGCCATGCCAGAGAGGCCACGCTTGGGCGCTTTCGAACACTGCTGGAAGCGCAACTGGGGAGTAGCCATCAGCAAATGCAGACGTTTAACCAGCGGCTGGAACAAATTGTTCGCGTCAGCGGTGGGCTTATCCTGCTGGCGACGTTGCTGGCGCTACTTCTCGCCTGGGGGCTTAACCACTACTTCATTCGCTCGCGTCTGGTGAAGCGTTTTACTGCGCTCAACCAGGCCGTGGTGCAAATTGGTCTTGGCAGAACGGATGCCTCTATCCCGGTGTATGGACGCGATGAACTGGGGCGTATCGCAGGCTTGCTGCGCCATACTCTGGGGCAATTGAGCGCGCAAAAAAATCAGCTGGAACAGGAAGTGACCGAGCGCAAGGAGATTGAATCCGATCTTCGCGCAACGCAGGATGAGCTGATCCAGACGGCAAAACTGGCTGTGGTCGGCCAGACTATGACCACGCTGGCGCACGAGATTAATCAACCGCTGAATGCGCTGTCGATGTACCTGTTTACGGCAGGGAGGGCAATCGAACAGGGGCAACCCGCTCAGGCCAGAAGCACATTAACCAAAGCGGAAGGGCTGATTACTCGCATCGATGCCATTATCCGTTCACTGCGTCAGTTTGCTCGCCGGGCCGAACCTGGCACGCCTCTGCATCCGGTCGATCTCCGACAAACGTTCAACGCTGCCTGGGAACTGTTGGCCATGCGACACAAGCCACAGCAGGGTACGCTGACGCTCCCAGACCGGGGCGTGTGGGTGGCTGGTGATGAAGTGCGTATCCAGCAGGTGCTGGTAAACGTCCTGGCAAATGCGCTGGATGCCTGTCCGGTTGCGGCGAAAATAGAGGTTCACTGGCAGACCGAAGGCAGCCGGTTGTGCGTATTTATCAGCGATAACGGTCCCGGCTGGCCTGGGGCATTATTACCATCACTGTTAAAACCGTTTACCACCAGTAAGGATGTTGGCCTCGGTATTGGCTTATCGATTTGTGTATCGTTAATGATGCAAATGAACGGCGAACTGCGCCTGGCGTCGACCCCGGGGCGCAATGCCTGCGTCGTTCTGCAATTTAATCTGACGGATGTAAACGATGTTGAGTGATGAATATTCTGTTCTGCTTATTGATGATGATGCCGATGTTCTTGACGCTTACACCTTGTTGCTTGAACAGGAGGGATATCATGTATTCGCATGCAGTAACCCTTTTGATGCCCGAAATTGGTTGCAGGCCGACTGGCCAGGGATTGTCCTGAGCGACGTGTGTATGCCTGGCTGTAATGGAATTGACCTGATGACGTTGTTTCATCAGGATGACAATCAGCTTCCGATCCTGTTGATCACCGGACATGGCGATGTCCCTATGGCGGTGGACGCGGTGAAGAAAGGTGCGTGGGATTTTCTGCAAAAACCGGTTGATCCTGGCAAACTGCTGGTGTTGGTAGAGGACGCGTTGCGGCAGAGAAAATCTGTGATTGCACGTCGTCACTATTGCCAGCAAAAGCTCCAGGTTGAACTGGTCGGCTACAGTGACTGGGTTAATCAGTACCGCCAGCGCTTACGGCAACTGGCTGAAACGGATATTGCCGTCTGGTTTTATGGCGAGCCGGGAACCGGACGTATGACCGGTGCCCGTTATTTGCATCAGCTTGGGCGCAGCGCTGAAGGACCGTTTATTCGTGGGGAGTTGACGTTAGAGAATGCGGGGCAACTCAATGACCTTATTGCCCAGGCGCAAGGGGGAACGCTGGTCCTGAGCCATATTGAGTGCCTGACGCGCGAACAGCAGCACCAGCTGGTGCATTTGCAAAGTCAGGAGCGGCGTCCGTTTCGCTTAATTGGCATTGGCGCCACTTCGTTGGTGGAACTGGCGGCAACCAACCAGATTGTGGCTGAACTATATTACTGTTTCGCGATGACGCAAATTGGTTGCCAGCCGTTGTCTCAGCGCCCGGATGATATTGAGCCGCTGTTTCGCCATTATCTGCACAAAGCCTGTCTGCGTCTGAACCATCCGGTGCCTGAAGTTGAAGTGGATTTACTGAAAGGCATGCGGCGTCGCGTGTGGTTAAGCAATGTCCGGGAACTGGCCAATGCCGCCGAGCTTTTTGCCGTTGGGTTATTGCCACTGGCTGAAACCGCGAATCCGCAACTGCATTTGCCCGAACCGACACCGCTCGATCGTCGGGTCGACGAGTACGAGCGACAGATCATTACCGAAGCGCTTAATATTCATCAGGGACGCATTAATGAAGTGGCGGAGTATTTACAAATTCCGCGTAAGAAACTGTATTTGCGCATGAGAAAATACGGACTGAGCAAGGAACACTATAAGTTTTAGCAGATGGCATGTGGGGAAGAAGAGCGGGTGACGGTATTTCGGTGGTGGCACTAGCGTTCACCGAAATACGCGACGAAACTCTGGGTGATTATCGGGGTGTTTTTCTTACCACATCAAATCGTCAGGAATGACAAAATCAGCATACGGATCGTCTTCGTCCTTCGCTTCCTGGCTCAGTTCGCAATTTAGAACAATATAGCTTGCATCGCGCTGGGCAATCTTGTCGGCGACAACAGCCGGGATAATGGCGTATTCGCTCTCGCTGCTGCTTTCAGCCGTCAGGCGGGCAATGGCCAGACGGCCCTTGATCAACTGAGACTGGGTTACCTTATCAACATAAACTTTTTTGATCAGGTTATTGTCAGTAAAGTTGTAACCAATATCGCCACGGGAAATGGTGATTTTGTTCATTTCAATCAGTTGCTTGATCTGCGCTTTGTATTCTTTAGACAATGCGGCCTGTTTCTGCTGTTCGCTGAGCTGCTTATCACGCTCGACCTGTGCTTTTTTATTTTCTTCAACCGCTTCTCTGGCTTCACGAGCCTGAATGCGCGATTTTTTCGCCGTTCTCTGCACTTTCGCCATTTTTTTGCTGCTGACCAGACCTGCTTTAAGCATCTGTTCTTGTAGGGTAAGTTTTGTCATTGTCGCTTCTAATCCAAAAAATCGTTGCAAGGATTATAACCTTAACGTTCGGCGGGACGCCAGAATGACGGCCGCGCCATGGCTGTTATCTCGGGCTGCTGTCACTGTCCTGTATCTCTCTCCCTTTCTGAATCAGTTGATGATTACCTGATTCTTTAATAAAAAATAATATTCCAAATAAGTTAATGAAATGGAGTATAGATTCGCATGTGTTAATTATTTAGAGTTTTATTCTAATTGAAGTAATTAAATAGAGTTATACTGGCAAAAATTTAATCTAAAAAACAAACAGTTGCCCATTGTTCAAATTTAAAGAGCCGCTTCTTTACGCCGATAACCATGGTGAAAATATGGATAATGGAGGGAAGTGGCATGTGGTGGGTTTATCGAATGCCGATGAAAATGAAGTTAATAATTGCGCTACAACCATTATTACTGGCGTTATGTTGGTTTGCTGGTTCAGGAATATTAACGCGCATTGAGACAGAACGGCAGATGGAGAATATTGCCCAACTGACAGCGCTCGCACACAGTGCCGGAAATGTAGTGCATGAATTGCAAAAAGAACGCGGTATGAGTGTCGGGTTTCTGGGGGCTGCAGGGAAGACGTTCAAAGATGAGTTAAATGCACAGCGGGCTTTGACCGATCGCGAGATCGAGGTATTTGTGCGGTCACTGTCCGATACTGCATTACCGGAAGGGGATGTCGCCACCTCTGTCGCCACGTTTAAGAAAAACATTCTTTCTCTCTCCACTATACGGGAGAACGTCACGCAATTAGGGCTTCCGGCTTCAGATGTTGTTAAGTTTTATACCAACGTCATTGCTGATGTGCTGAATTTTGTGGGTAGATTGGGGCAGTTGACGGATTCTGGCGAGATGGCAAACGCATTCGCCGCCTACTACAACCTGCTGAATTTAAAAGAACAGGCGGGTATTGAACGAGCTCTGCTGTCAAATATCTTTTCCTCCGGCCATTTCGCCGACGGACAGTTACATCAGCTCAGTGATGTCGTCAGTAAACAGAACGTTTGGTTGGCAGAATCGTTACGCTTGAGTTCACCGGAACAGGCAGCCATGTTGAAAAGCCGCTTACAGTCAGCAGAAGCGTCAAAAGCCCTCGCATTTCGTGAAACCGCGTTTAGCCATGCCGCCAACGGTGGATTTGGTGTCGATCCTACTACCTGGTTTAAAGTACAAACCCAGCGTATTGAAGTGATGCGGCAGATAGAAAATGTGACGGCGAATCGTCTGTTGGCGAATGCAGAAAAACTCGCGCAAGATGCACGAAAAAACTGGCAAATATATATGGCTGTTAGCCTGTTAGCACTCCTGGCATCATTGACGTTCGCTGGGGCCATCGCAATCAATATGCACCGTCAGTTTAGTGACACGCTACGCAAGATTGCGGGTATGAATGGCGATCTGACTCAACGTCTGGCGACCCCGGGCAAAGATGAGCTTTCCTCACTTAATCGTGCCTACAACACGATGCTGGAAAGTATTCAGCATATCGTACAGGAGATTAAGCAAGGCTCCGTGGTTTTGTCCGATGCCAGTAGCAGTATTACGGCGGGAAATCAGGATCTGGCTCAACGTACAGATGAACAGGCTGCATCAATAGTAGAAGCTGTGGCCAGTATGGAGCAGTTATCAACTGCGATTACGCAAACAGCGGATAATGCCCGCGAAGCGGAGCATCTGACAATCAGACTGGAAAAAGAGGTCCGACAGGCCAGTAACGTTGCCAGTGCGGCGAACCAGAGCATGGGGGATATTCGCGCTTCCAGTGAAAAAATCTCGAATATTGTGACCTCGATTGATGATATTTCGTTTCAGACTAACTTACTGGCGCTGAATGCGGCAGTGGAAGCTGCTCGGGCAGGAGAGATGGGCAGGGGGTTTGCTGTCGTAGCCAGTGAAGTGAGAAATCTTTCGCAGCGTTGCGCCAAAGAGGCTAACCAAATCCGTGAGTTGGTCGCGCAGAATATGGTCAAAATTAGTGAGGGTGTTGAGCGGGTTACTGCATCTGCTACCGCGCTGGAAGCCGCGGCGGATAATACCACCAGTATGAAGCAATATATTGCGGATATCGCTCGTGTGGCGACGGAGCAGTCACAAGGGGTAACCCAGATAAACCTGGCATTGCGACCGATGGAGCAGGTTACACAGCAAAATGCGGCGTTGGTATCTCAGGCGGCGAGCGACAGCCAGAGGCTGGACAATCTGTCGGCAACCATGAAGGATCTGGTTAACCGTTTTGTTGTCTGACGTGGCGCCGTTTAACCGACCCGGAAAACATACCGGGTCGGTTAGTTATCGTATCCTCATGGTGAGGATAGGAAGGAGCATTGGTCAGGTACTTTCAGTGGGTTAGAAAAAGATTTCTGACACAGGGATGTCGTCGCTGGTAAAGTGAGCAACCAATACCGAGATCTGGCCAGAAGGGAATTCAGTGTGACTGAGCGTATTGATTATCAGGCTGAAAAATACAGTTTTACTGAGGCGACAGAGTGTTCCCGTCTTACCGGCCAGTGGGCTGATGTTATTGCTGAATGCCGGGAAATGAAGGCGGGGCCCCAAGAACGTCTTCGTATTGCTTTATTGAATGTGGACTATGTGACCAGCTTTGAGCTGCCTTTCCGCCTGTTATTACTCCGTACTCCACAACTGATTGCCAGCGTGCGTGAAGAGCTGCAGCTTAGTCAGAAAAACGTCATCTTTAACGGCAAACGCTTTGGATGTGTTTACAGCCTGAAAGCGAGTCTCGGCGGGATCCCGGATGAATTTCAGTACCGCCTGTCACATCGTATCCGGCGCATTAGTCCTGCAGGTTCAAGCGAAGCGCCATATCAGCAGATTGCTAAAACAGTAAAATCGCCGCGTGAACGTCTGAAGCTGGCTCTGGAATCGGGCCTTGATGTCACTGCGCTGGACGGGCTTTTCTGGTTTGGCAGCCAGCGTATTGCCGCTGATGTGTTGAGGCTGAGAAAAGCAGGGATGCGGATAGCGACAAAGCAGACAATGGTGTCCGACAATCTTACTGCAACAGTGAGGAATGTGCCGTTTTACCGCCTGGCCCAGGGATGAACTGACTGGTAAATGATAGAATTTTGACTGGATGCCTAAGAATTCATGGTGTCCCCTGCAGGAATCGAACCTGCAACTAGCCCTTAGGAGGGGCTCGTTATATCCATTTAACTAAGGGGACGAAGCGGCACGAGTATAGCGTTTTTTACTCACAACGGTAAGTCTCAGGCCGCCCGACTGCTCAAACAGTCACCATTCAGGCCTGTTTTTTCTGGTTTTTCTGCTTTTGCTCATCACGCTTTGCTTGCAACCTGGCTTCTTCCTTGCGTTTGTTGCTCATATCATTGCGGATCTGCGCATGGCTCATTAGCGCGAAAATAAACGTTCCGCCACAGATATTCCCGGCGAGCGTTGGTAGCGCAAAGGGCCAAAAAAAATCACTCCAGTGCAGCGTGCCATTAAAGACCAAATAGAGAATTTCCACCGAGCCGACGACGATATGCGTGGTATCACCTAACGCAATCAGCCAGGTCATCAGAATAATGACCATAATTTTTGCCGCCCCGGCAGCCGGAAACATCCACACCATGGTGGCAATTAACCAGCCGGAAATGATGGCGTTGGAAAACATCTCTGTTGGCGTATTTTTCATCACATCCATACCAATTTTGACAAAAGCATCGCGGGTCTCTTCATCAAAAATCGGCATATGTTCAAACGCCCATGCGGCAACCCCGGTGCCAATAATATTACCCAGCAGAACCACGCTCCACAGGCGCATCAACAGGCCAAAATTGCCGAGGGTAGGGTTTTGCATCACCGGCAGTACAGCGGTGACGGTATTTTCGGTAAAGAGTTGCTGGCGGGCCATAATGACAATAATAAAGCCGAAGGTATAACCGAGGTTCTCGAGTAAAAATCCCCCTGGCACGCCTTCCAGCTGTACGTGAAAAATCCCTTTAGCCAGCAATGAGGCACCCATCGACAGTCCTGCTGCGATGGCTGACCAAAGTAGCGCCATCGCGTCACGCTCCATCTCTTTCTCCCCATCCTGGCGAATATGTTCATGGATTGCCATGGCGCGGGAGGGGAGTCTGTCCTCATCAAGCTCTATCTTTTTCCCTGTTAGCTTTTCATCGCTTTCCACCTCGAGCTCGTCGCTGTGTCGATCGATCTTATCTTTCTTGATGTCATTCATAGCCTAATCCTGAATAAGCACGTATTGCTAAAGCGTAGCGGCTTTTGTCCGAAAATCAGCGGGAGAAAGTCTGAGATAGCAAAAATAGTAACGTTTGTTTTTATCGGGTTAGTTAGAATAGAACCGCCGCGGAGTGCGCATTACCAGGCTATGATCAAATCAGTAAGACAGGGTATATAGACATCATTTGACGTGCTGTTACAATCGCTCACATCTAAACAGGCGGATACGTCATCGTTCCGTCATGGATGGCAATCAGCGATAGCCATAAAACACAGGGAGACACTTATGAAGCTTCGCCTGTCGGCGCTTGCGCTGGGAACCACACTTTTGGTGGGGTGTGCGAGCTCCGGTACTGAACAGCAGGGGCGTTCGGACCCATTTGAAGGGTTCAACCGCACCATGTACAACTTCAACTTTAATGTTTTAGATCCATACATTGTTAGACCCGTAGCTGTTGCCTGGCGAGATTATGTTCCGCAGCCAGCGCGTAATGGTTTAAGCAACTTTACGGGGAACCTTGAAGAGCCGGCCGTCATGGTCAACTATTTCCTGCAAGGCGATCCTTATCAGGGGATGGTGCACTTTACCCGTTTCTTCCTGAATACCCTGTTAGGTATGGGCGGCTTTATCGATGTGGCAGGTATGGCTAATCCGAAGTTGCAGCGCGTTGAACCACACCGCTTTGGCAGTACGTTAGGTCACTATGATGTTGGTTACGGGCCGTATATGCAGCTTCCATTCTACGGTAGTTTCACGCTGCGTGATGACGGCGGCGATATGGTCGATACCCTGTATCCGGTACTGTCCTGGCTGACCTGGCCGTTGTCGATAGGCAAATGGACGGTTGAAGGGATTGAAACTCGCGCGCAATTGCTCGACTCTGATGGTCTGCTGCGTCAGTCTTCCGATCCTTACATCATGGTGCGTGAAGCTTACTTCCAGCGTCATGACTTTATTGCGAACGGCGGGAAACTCAAACCAGAAGAAAACCCGAACGCGAAAGATATTCAGGATGATTTAAAAGAGATCGATTCTGAGTAAGGAATTGGGCAAATAAAAAGGTGAGCTAAAAAGCTCACCTTTTTTACGTCTGAAGAAAATCAGAATGCGTAGTTGAAGTTTGTACCAAACAGCCAGGCTTTACCTTCAGAGTCGAAAGTATAGTTGCCTTCTTGCACTGTTACTTTTTGTCCGTGCATGTAAGACACACCGACGTCGATAGAGGCATCGTCATTGAACGCATAAGTTGTACCTGCACTCAACCACAGGCGATCCTGATCCGGAATCGAGATGGAACGCTTACTTGCTGGAACCGGGCTATCGTCATAAGCAATACCGGTACGGAACGTCCAGCTTTTATCCATATAGTAAGTCGTACCCAATGCAATGCGGTAAGAATCTTTGAAGCCTTCTTCTTTATAGAACAGTGTCTGTCCATTGGAACCTGTGGCTTTCAGCTCCTGGAACTGACTCCAGCTGGTATAGGCCATGCTGTAGTGGATAGCCCACTGTGGTGCAATACGGTTATAACCTGACAATTCCCACATTTCAGGAAGGTTAAGTGTCAGAGAACCCGGGACGGTGGCATTGGTCGTTCCCCATGGGAATGTAGTGCCAGCGCCAGGTATAGCGTTCGCCTGGGTACGGATGCCACTCTTATAATCGCCATCAAAATCAATTTTAACTTCAGAACGGTACGTTAAACCATAACGGTTATTTTTATCCAGTTCGTACAGAATCCCGGCGTTCCAACCGTAGCCCCATTCGTCCCCTTTCAGGCTGGCAATTTTGTTGCTGACCTTCGGTAATGCAGCCGTCTGCTCGCCAGAATAACGTTCAATTTTTGCATCAGCATAAACGGCGTTAAAACCGAGACCGAAGCTCCAGCTATCATTCAGACGGTAGGCGCCGCTCAGGTTAAGGTTGACCGTTTTAAGGTCGGTCTTCCCGCCGTATTCGCCGACGATATAGCTGTCGTTAAATTCGGTTGCCAGGCCATAGTTTGACGTGACAGAAGCACCCCAACCAAACTGTTCGTTGATAGGCATCACGAAGTGAGCATTGGGAACCCACGCCGTAGGCGCGATGTTGTCCGCATCAGTGCTGCGTCCGGTGTATGGCGATTTACCGGAAATATTAACGTCTGGATCGATATACACCGCACCTGCTGAGAAAGTAGGGCGATCGAACATCATAATCAGTGCCGGGTTACGACTGGCGTTACCTGCATCATCTGCAATTGCGCCTTCACCCGAATATGCCCGGCCAAGGCCAGAGGAAGAAAATTCGTTTAACTGAAAGCCTGCAGACCAGGCCTGTGTGGAGATAATTGCCACTGCGACTGCGAGAGCAGACTTTGTAAACAGGGTTTTCTGGCTCATGACCATAACCTCATAGATTTATTTTTATACAAACAATGTTACATGCCGTAACAGGAGCGCGAAGTGTAGGGTCTGAGGTACGACTTAGAAATCAGACCAGTGGCGTGAGTATAGGTCGGACCAGCTGGAATGTTGCAAGTATGTTTATAAATATTTTCAAATTTGATCAGAGAAACGCGATCCAGCTGGCAAAATTGCGGGGGTGCGCACTCACCTGTTTGGGCGATTTTTGTTTTAGATCATTTTTAAGTGTGATTTCGGTCACTTATCGCATTTCATACAATTAACGACTGGAGAGGCGAATAATGGGAGCGTAAAATATCCCTATCGTTTATCTGGCACCTCAGGTGCGAATACAGAGGAAATCTACAATGAGTAAATGCAGTGCTGATGAAACCCCGGTTTGCTGCTGTATGGATGTTGGCACCATCATGGACAACTCCGATTGCACCGCGTCCTACAGCCGTGTGTTCGCGAACCGCGCAGAGGCAGAAGAAACGCTGGCCGCTCTGACTGAAAAGGCGCGTGGCGTGGAATCTGAGCCTTGCCAAATCACCTCGACCTTTACTGAAGAGTCAGAAGGTGTGCGTCTGGATATCGACTTTGTTTTTGCCTGTGAAGCTGAAACGCTGATCTTCCAGCTGGGCCTGCGTTAATCCCCCTCTGCAAAAGCCCTTGCTATCTGATAGCAAGGGCTTTTTCGTAACTGTCAGTGATTATTCACTGTGTCTTAGCTCCCACTTTCTTTTCTCTCCTCTTGGCTAAATGTAAAAAATTGGTTAAGACTATGATCAGGTCAGACCACTTATTTTATTTTTTACAGGGGAGTGTTATGAGTCAGGCTTTACCGCTGGTTACCCGCCTGGGCGACCGTATTGCCATTGTAAGTGGATTGCGTACGCCATTTGCTCGTCAGGCTACCGCGTTTCATGGCATTCCCGCCGTTGATTTAGGAAAAATGGTCGTCGGTGAGCTGCTGGCGCGCAGCGAAATACCTGCTGATGTGATTGAGCAACTGGTTTTTGGTCAGGTGGTGCAAATGCCTGAAGCGCCAAATATTGCTCGTGAAATCGTGCTGGGAACCGGCATGAATGTGCACACGGATGCCTATAGCGTAAGCCGAGCCTGCGCGACCAGTTTTCAGGCAGTGGCGAATGTCGCGGAAAGCCTGATGGCGGGGTCTATTCGTGCGGGAATTGCGGGTGGTGCGGACTCATCGTCAGTCTTGCCTATTGGCGTTAGTAAAAAGCTGGCGCGGGTGCTGGTGGATGTCAATAAGGCCCGGACTACCGGTCAACGCCTTAAACTCTTTTCCCGACTGCGTTTACGTGACCTGATGCCTGTGCCGCCAGCAGTCGCCGAGTATTCCACCGGTTTGCGGATGGGGGATACGGCTGAGCAAATGGCCAAAACCTATGGTATTACCCGAGAGCAACAGGATGCTCTGGCGCACCGCTCTCATCAGCGTGCCGCTCAGGCGTGGGCTGAAGGAAAGCTGGCAGATGAGGTAATGACTACCTACGCGCCACCGTTTAAAGATCCTTTTTCAGAAGATAACAATATTCGCGGTAACTCTACGCTGGCCGATTACGCCAAACTACGTCCGGCGTTTGACCGCAAGCACGGCACTGTCACCGCAGCAAACAGTACCCCGCTAACGGACGGCGCAGCCGCCGTGATCATGATGACGGAGTCGCGTGCGAAAGAGTTGGGGCTGGTGCCGCTGGGATACCTGCGTAGTTTTGCTTTTACCGCCATCGATGTCTGGCAGGACATGCTGCTGGGACCAGCGTGGTCAACGCCGCTAGCCCTGGAGAGAGCAGGTCTGACGATGGCAGATTTAACCCTGATCGACATGCATGAAGCTTTTGCCGCACAAACGCTGGCGAATCTTCAGTTGTTGGGTAGCGAACGTTTTGCTCGCGATGTGCTGGGCAGAGCACATGCCACTGGCGAAGTTGATGACAGTAAATTTAACGTGCTGGGTGGATCGATTGCCTATGGACACCCCTTCGCCGCTACCGGTGCGCGCATGATCACCCAAACCCTACATGAGTTACGACGTCGTGGCGGTGGTTTTGGTTTAGTGACCGCCTGTGCAGCTGGTGGTTTGGGTGCAGCCATGGTTCTGGAGGCGGAATAATGGAAATGGCATCGGCTTTTACACTAAACGTACGTCTGGATAACGTTGCTGTTGTCACCATTGATGTGCCCGGAGAGAAAATGAACACCCTGAAAGCGGAGTTTGCTTCTCAGGTACGGGCCATTCTGAAACAAATCCGCGATAACAAAGCATTGCGCGGCGTGGTGTTTATTTCGGCTAAACCCGATAACTTCATTGCCGGGGCGGATATCAACATGATTGGTAGTTGTCGTAGCGCGCAGGAAGCCGAAACGCTGGCCCGTCAGGGGCAGCAGATGATGGCGGAAATTAATGCCTTGCCGATCCCGGTTATCGCCGCGATTCATGGCGCATGCCTTGGCGGTGGCCTGGAGATGGCACTGGCGTGCCACAACCGTATTTGTACCGATGATGTTAAAACCGTTCTGGGTTTACCGGAAGTACAACTTGGCTTGTTGCCCGGCTCCGGTGGTACGCAGCGGCTGCCGCGCCTGATTGGCGTCAGTACCGCACTGGATATGATCCTCACCGGAAAACAATTACGCGCAAAACAGGCGCTGAAAGTTGGTTTAGTGGATGAAGTTGTACCGCATTCCATTTTGCTGGAAGCGGCCGTAGAACTGGCTAAAAAGGACAGTTCTGCGCATCGAACACTGCCCGTGAGAGAGCGAGTGTTGGCGGGGCCGCTGGGGCGGGCGCTGTTGTTCCGCATGGCCAGTAAAAAGACGGTGCAAAAAACGCAAGGTAACTACCCTGCAACAGAACGTATCCTTGAGGTCATCGAAACCGGGCTAGCGCAAGGCAGCAGTAGCGGTTACGACGCTGAGGCCAGTGCGTTTGGTGAGCTGGCGATGACATCCCAGTCTCAGGCGTTACGGCACATCTTTTTTGCCAACACCGATGTGAAAAAAGATCCCGGAAGTGATGCGAAACCTGGCCCGCTAAACAGCGTAGGTATTTTGGGCGGCGGTCTGATGGGCGGTGGTATTGCCTACGTGACGGCCTGTAAAGGCGGCTTGCCTGTGCGCATCAAAGATATAAACGCTAAGGGAATCAACCACGCGCTGAAGTACAGCTGGGATCAGCTTGAAACGAAGGTTCGCCGCCGTCATATCAAAGCCAGCGAACGCGATAAACAACTGGCGCTGATTTCGGGAACGATCGACTACCGTGGCTTTGCGCATCGCGATCTAATTATTGAAGCCGTGTTTGAAGATCTGTCGCTAAAACAAAGGATGGTGGCAGAAGTTGAGCAAAATTGCGCACCTCATACCATTTTTGCTTCTAACACCTCATCTTTGCCCATTAGCGATATTGCTGCGAACGCTGCAAGGCCCGAACAAGTGATTGGTTTACACTTTTTTAGTCCGGTGGAAAAAATGCCGTTGGTCGAAGTGATCCCGCATGCCACGACCTCTGAGCAGACAATTGCAACTACCGTTAAGTTAGCGAAAAAACAGGGTAAAACGCCGATAGTGGTCAGAGATAAGGCCGGCTTTTACGTTAACCGCATTTTAGCGCCTTATATTAACGAAGCGATTCGTATGTTGACCGAAGGCGAGCGGGTCGAAACCATAGACGCCGCGCTGGTTAAGTTTGGTTTTCCAGTTGGGCCAATCCAACTTTTGGATGAGGTTGGAATTGATACGGGCACTAAAATTATACCAGTGCTTGAGGCTGCATATGGAGAACGTTTTAGCGCGCCTGCAAATGTTGTTGCTTCAATTTTGAATGACGATCGCAAAGGTAGAAAAAATGGTCGGGGTTTCTATCTTTATGGTGCGAAAGGGCGTAAAAGCAAAAAACAGGTCGACCCTGCAATTTATACGCTTATTGGCGTCCAGGGTCAGGGCCGACTTTCCGCCGCGCAGGTAGCAGAGCGGTGCGTTATGTTAATGCTCAATGAAGCAGCCCGTTGTTTCGACGAGAAGATAGTCCGCAGCGCACGTGATGGCGACATCGGCGCTGTATTTGGTATTGGTTTTCCGCCATTCCTCGGCGGCCCGTTCCGGTATATGGATTCTCTCGGCGCGGGTGAAGTGGTTGCGGTTCTGCAACGGCTGACCACGCAGTACGGCTCGCGGTTTACACCGTGTGAGCAGTTATTGCAGATGGCGGAACGCAGTGAAAGATTCTGGAATATTGGGGAAACTGACCTGAATTCATGAGGTCAAAAGTAGGATGAATCCGCACTGAATGTATGGGTCGCGCTCAAAATGTAAACAGAGATTGACTATACTTACGCCGTTGAGGTAAAAAACAGCGTTTCATTCGGTGAATGGATAAGGCACAATGCCGGCCACCATATCGTTACCACAGCCAATAGGGGCTGTGAATAAAGGTAGTGGTGATTCTGGTTAACAAAAGCGGTGCAATATGCAAGTTTTTATCATGCGTCACGGCGACGCGGCCCTCGATGCCGCCAGTGATTCGGTTCGTCCCTTAACCTCCTGTGGTTGTGACGAATCTCGCCTGATGGCGAACTGGCTGAAAGGTCAAAAAGTGGATATCGAACGTGTTCTGGTGAGCCCGTTCCTACGAGCCGAACAAACGCTGGATGTGGTGGGGGAGTGTATGAACCTGCCAACCGGTGTGGATGTTTTGCCGGAGCTGACTCCCTGCGGCGATGTCGGTCTGGTCAGCGCCTATTTACAGGCTCTGGCCAATGAAGGTATCGCCACCGCACTGGTTATCTCTCACTTGCCTTTAGTGGGATATCTGGTGTCTGAGCTTTGCCCAGGTGAAACACCGCCGATGTTTACCACATCAGCGATTGCCAGCGTTACGCTTGATGAGAGCGGGAAGGGTACTTTTAACTGGCAAATGAGCCCGTGTAACCTGAAAATGGCAAAAGCGATTTAAACAGGCCGGATAAGGCGCAGCAGCCACCCGGAAAATCAAAGAGCCGCAAATGCGGCTCTTTTTGTCTTTCTGCATCACGGAAGTTCGGGCGGTAGCCACTCTTCCACTTCAATCAGCACCAGCAGCGCGGCGTCGCCACCGTACTCCTTCGGTGCCTGATGAAAGGCCATTACGTGCGGATGCTGGGCCAGCCAGAGCGGCGTCTGCTGTTTCAGAATATGTTTTCCGTGGCCATGCATCACGCAGGCGCAAAACACATGCTCACGGCGACAGGCGGCAATCAGCGCGCCTAACTCTTGTTTGGCCTGTTGCTGGGTCAGCCCATGCAGATCGAGAAACAGCTCCGGAGAGTAATCGCCACGGCGCATTTTCTTCAGTTCGAAATGGCTGACGTCGGCGCGCAGGTATCTTACCGGGCCGTCCGTATTCAGCAGCGGCTGAAACTCATCCGAGAAATAGTGGCTGGCATCAGCCTGCTCCTGTAGCAGCCTTTTAACCGGAACCTCGGCAATTTTTTTACGTGGAGGTCGGTGAACAATGGTGTCCTGTTTAATTTTACGCGTGCCGGTCATCAGCTGGCGAAACAGCGTCTGATCCTCCTCGCTGAGCGATGTTTTCTTTTTCATTCGAGAGTCTCAACTTTTATTTTCCGTTAGTTTAACCCGACTCGGCGGGCATCCGATCGCTTAAAACGCAATTTTCGCGTTCAGGCCCCGTGTGAATGCTGATTTATCGCCGTCTTCGTGGCAAACTAGCCGCCGAAATTAATACGAGCATGCCCTGGAGGAATACGTGGATAAAATTTTCGTCGATGAAGCAGTGAGTGAACTGCATACCATTCAGGACATGTTGCGTTGGGCGGTCAGCCGTTTTAGCGCGGCGAACATCTGGTATGGCCATGGCACGGATAACCCATGGGACGAGGCCGTACAACTGGTGCTGCCGTCACTTTATTTGCCGTTGGATATTCCAGAAGATATGCGTACCGCGCGTCTGACCTCCAGCGAGCGTCATCGTATTGTTGAACGCGTGATTCGCCGCGTCAACGAGCGCATTCCGGTTGCTTATCTGACCAACAAAGCCTGGTTCTGCGGGCATGAATTTTATGTTGATGAACGCGTGCTGGTTCCACGTTCACCGATTGGCGAGCTTATCAATAACCGCTTTGCGGGCCTTATTAATGAGCAACCGCAGCATATCCTCGATATGTGTACCGGCAGCGGCTGTATTGCCATTGCCTGCGCCTATGCCTTCCCGGAAGCCGAAGTCGATGCGGTGGATATTTCCACTGACGCGCTGGCGGTGACTGAACACAATATTGAAGAACACGGTCTGATCCATCATGTCACGCCGATCCGTTCCGATCTGTTCCGCGATCTGCTGAAAGTCCAGTATGACTTGATTGT
The DNA here is from genome assembly GCF_030332565.1 of Citrobacter sp. Cpo109. Classification (NCBI taxonomy): domain Bacteria; kingdom Pseudomonadati; phylum Pseudomonadota; class Gammaproteobacteria; order Enterobacterales; family Enterobacteriaceae; genus Citrobacter; species Citrobacter sp. Cpo109. The sequence continues at coordinate 95,192 of NZ_JAOWHQ010000053.1, read as the reverse complement.
GACCAACCCGCCGTATGTCGATGCGGAAGATATGTCCGATCTACCAAACGAATATCGTCACGAACCTGAGCTGGGTCTGGCGTCCGGCAGTGATGGGCTGAAACTTACCCGCCGCATTCTGGGGAACGCCCCGGACTACCTGTCAGATAACGGTATTCTGATTTGTGAAGTCGGAAACAGCATGGTACATCTGATGGAGCAATATCCGGATGTACCGTTCACCTGGCTGGAGTTTGACAACGGCGGTGACGGCGTATTCATGCTGACCAAAGAGCAGTTAGTTGCTGCTCGCGAGCACTTCAGCATTTATAAAGACTAATTACACGCGCACATACACAACACGCATAACGGAGCCGTGATGGCAGGAAACACAATTGGGCAACTCTTTCGCGTAACCACTTTCGGCGAATCACACGGGCTGGCGCTCGGTTGTATTGTCGATGGTGTTCCGCCGGGCATTTCTCTGACAGAAGCTGACCTGCAGCACGATCTCGACAGACGCCGTCCGGGCACATCGCGCTACACTACGCAGCGTCGTGAGCCGGATCAGGTGAAAATCCTCTCCGGGGTGTTCGAGGGCGTTACCACAGGCACCAGCATTGGCCTGCTGATCGAAAATACCGATCAGCGTTCACAGGATTACGGCGCGATTAAGGACGTTTTTCGTCCGGGACACGCCGACTATACCTATGAGCAAAAATATGGCCTGCGCGACTACCGTGGCGGCGGACGTTCATCCGCACGTGAAACAGCGATGCGCGTGGCGGCCGGAGCGATTGCCAAAAAATATCTGGCGGAAAAATTCGGCGTTGAGATCCGCGGCTGCCTGACGCAGATGGGTGATATTCCGCTGGAGATTAAAGACTGGTCCCAGGTGGAACTTAACCCGTTCTTTTGCCCGGACCCGGATAAACTCGAAGTGCTGGACGAACTGATGCGCGGGCTGAAGAAAGAAGGTGACTCCATCGGAGCTAAGGTGACCGTTGTTGCACGCGGTGTACCTGCGGGTCTCGGCGAACCTGTATTCGACCGCCTGGATGCCGACATCGCCCATGCGCTGATGAGCATTAACGCCGTTAAGGGCGTTGAGATTGGCGATGGATTTGACGTTGTTGCGCTGCGCGGCAGTCAGAACCGCGACGAAATCACCAAAGAAGGTTTCCAGAGTAACCATGCGGGCGGCATTCTGGGCGGGATCAGCAGCGGGCAACAAATCATTGCTCATATGGCGCTGAAACCGACGTCCAGTATTACCGTTCCTGGGCGCACTATTAACCGCTTTGGAGAAGAAGTCGAAATGATCACTAAAGGTCGCCACGATCCGTGCGTAGGGATCCGCGCCGTACCGATCGCCGAGGCGATGCTGGCGATCGTATTGATGGATCACCTGTTGCGTCAGCGGGCGCAAAATGCGGACGTGAAGACCGATATTCCACGCTGGTAAGAGATGAAAAAAACGGCACTTGCGGCGCTGGCTCTGTTTGCTAGTACCGCCTGTCTGGCGGCGACGCCCTGGCAGAAAATTACCCATCCGGTTGCGGGCAGCGCGCAGTCTATCGGCGCGTTTTCCAATGGCTGTATTGTTGGCGCAGATACGCTGCCTGTCCAGTCAGAACACTATCAGGTGATGCGCACCGATCAGCGTCGTTACTTTGGCCATCCGGATCTGGTGAGGTTTATCCAGCGTCTGAGTAATCAGGCCAATAGTCAGGGGCTGGGCACGGTGTTAATCGGCGATATGGGTATGCCGGCCGGTGGGCGATTCAATGGCGGTCACGCCAGCCACCAGACGGGACTGGATGTGGATATTTTCCTGCAACTGCCGAAAACGCGCTGGACCCAGTCGCAACTGCTGCGGCCGCAGGCGTTAGATCTGGTCTCACAGGATGGCAAACGTGTTGTGCCGTCACTGTGGAAACCGGAGATTTTCAGCCTGATCAGGCTGGCTGCAAAAGATAATGAAGTAACGCGTATTTTCGTGAATCCGGCGATTAAGCAACAACTTTGTCTGGATGCAGGGACCGACAGGGACTGGTTGCGTAAAGTGCGGCCGTGGTTCCAGCATCGTGCGCATATGCACGTGCGGTTACGTTGCCCTGCCGACAGCCTTGAGTGTGAAGATCAACCGTTACCGCCACCGGGTGACGGCTGTGGCGCAGAGCTGCAAAGCTGGTTCGAACCTCCAAAACCTGGAACCACCAAGCCTGAGAAGAAGACACCGCCGCCGTTGCCGCCTTCCTGCCAGGCGCTACTGGACGAGCATGTACTCTAATGGATCATTTTGCCTCTCTGTTTATGGTGTCGCCACTGCTGTTAGGTGTGCTTTTTTTTGTGGCGATGCTGGCAGGTTTTATTGATTCTCTGGCCGGAGGCGGTGGTCTACTCACCATCCCGGCATTGATGGCGGCCGGGATGCCACCTGCGCAAGCGCTGGCGACCAATAAGCTGCAAGCCTGCGGGGGATCTATCTCTTCCTCCCTCTATTTTATTCGTCGGGGTGTGGTTAATCTGGCGGATCAGAAGCTCAATATCTTCATGACCTTTATCGGCTCAATGAGTGGCGCGCTGTTGGTTCAACACGTGCAGTCAGATGTTCTGCGCCAGATCCTGCCAGTATTGGTTATCTGTATTGGCCTTTACTTTCTGTTGATGCCTAAAATCGGGGAAGAGGACCGACAGCGCCGACTGCACGGTTTGCCTTTCGCGCTGGTGGCCGGAGGCTGCGTCGGCTTTTACGATGGCTTTTTTGGTCCGGCGGCGGGGTCGTTCTACGCGCTGGCTTTTGTCATGCTGTGCGGATACAACCTGGCGAAATCGACGGCCCACGCCAAAGTATTAAATGCCACATCGAATATCGGTGGGTTGTTGCTGTTTGCTCTCGGCGGCAAAGTGATTTGGGCGACAGGTTTTGTGATGCTCATTGGCCAGTTTATTGGCGCACGGATGGGCTCTCGACTGGTACTCAGCAAAGGACAAAAACTCATTCGGCCAATGATCGTTATTGTCTCCGCCGTGATGAGCGCCAAGCTACTTTATGATAATCATGGACAGGAGATTCTCCACTGGCTGGGGATGAACTAATGAATAATACGCATCACTACGAACAGTTAATTGAGATTTTTAACGGCTGCTTTGCCGATGAATTTAATACCCGTCTGATTAAAGGCGACGACGAACCGATCTATCTTCCAGCGGATGCGGAATTACCGTATCACCGTATCGTTTTTGCGCATGGTTATTACGCCAGTGCGTTACACGAAATTTCACACTGGTGCATCGCCGGTAAAGCCCGTCGTGAACTGGTCGATTTCGGTTACTGGTACTGCCCGGACGGACGCGACGCGAAGACACAATGCCAGTTTGAAGATGTGGAAGTGAAGCCGCAGGCGTTTGACTGGTTGTTTTGCATGGCGGCGGGCTACCCGTTTAACGTCAGTTGCGACAATCTGGAGGGGGACTTTGAACCGGATCGCGTGGTATTCCAGCGCCGTGTTCATGCTCAGGTGATGGAGTACCTGGAAAAAGGGATCCCTGAACGTCCGGCGCGTTTCATTAACGCGTTACAGAATTATTATCACACGCCTGAACTTACGGCGGAACAATTCCCGTGGCCCGAAGCGCTCAACTGAAGTCGCTGCCACGTTTACAATGAGGAAATAAGATGATCGCGGAGTTTGAATCACGCATTCTGGCATTAATCGACGATATGGTAGAGCACGCCAGCGATGATGAGTTGTTTGCCAGTGGCTATTTGCGTGGGCACCTGACGCTGGCTGTGGCTGAGCTGGATGCTGGCGAGGACCATTCCGCTGAGGCATTGTACGCCAATGTGACCAGCAGCCTGGAAAAAGCCATCAGCGCAGGCGAACTCTCGCCGCGTGACCAGGCGTTAGTGAAAGAGATGTGGGACACACTGTTCCAGAAGGCAACGCAATAATAATTGCAGTGGATTGTGCCGGATGGCGACGCGAAGGCGTCTTATCCGGCCTACGCGGACGGGAGTTGTAGGCCGGATAAGCGTAGCGCCATCAGGCAATGGCGAGATGGTATCTTATTTCACCGCTTTACCCTTCAATAACTTCCTTACCCACAGACGATTCGGATTCAGCGCTGCCAGCGTGTTGGCATCCATTGGTATGGGTTCATTGCTCATTTGCGATGCAAGAATTTCTGCACACAGCGGGGCAGTACACAGCCCGCGCGAGCCCAGCGCACCTAACATAAATAAATCGGAATACACAGGGGCGTTTACGGCGTGCACTTTGTCTTCGGCAAGAGTGGCATACTGGCTGAGTGTGGCGTCATAATCCGCGATGTTGCCGACCATCGGCATGTGATCGCGCGTGGCGCAGCGCACTCCACAACGGGCGGCATTGCCACTAATGTCTACTTCTTTTGCCCACGAGGCATTCGGGAAACAATCTATTAAGCGCTGACGGTTTTGCTGCTGATCGTCCGCGCGATACACCGTTTCTTCACTTCCGCGATGATAGCTGGCGCCAATGCAGTGCTGCTGGTTTTGCGGGTTGTGTGGCGTGAGGTAGCCGTCATAGCACAGCACCTGACGCAGCGCTGAAAGCGAAGGCGTGGTAGGAATGTGACTCACCTGACCGCCTACGGAGTACACCGGAAGCGACTGCGTTTGCTCAACGCCGTTAATGCGATGCCCGTTAGCCATAACTACAGCAGCGTGAGTGGCAGTGTCGCCACTGGCAAACGTCAATTGCCAGTGTTCTGTCTGCCGAGACAGCGAGGCCAGCGTATGTTGATACCGGGTGCGTAATCCCAGCGTTGCGGCGTAGTCGAATACGGCGGCGGTTAACTGTGCCGGACACAGCCATCCTCCGGCAGGGTACTGAATGCCGCCGCATCCGGTTTCTACGCCGGTCGTTTGTAAAACCTGCTCTGCGTTAACGCTGATGGCGAGCGCATCAGGCAATTCAAGGGACAGCATTTGGTCGATTTTTTGCTGGCTTTTTTCATCCCACGCCAGTTGTGTCACACCGCACCAGTCATGCGCGAACTCAACGGGGAGGGCGTCATACAGTCGACGAGCGAAGGTAAACGCGGTGGGGAAAAAGAGATTAATGGCCGCGTCATGCTTGCTGAGTAGCGGATAAAGCGCGCCCTGGCGATTGCCGGATGCACCCCCGGCTGGGTTATCGTCGGCGCAATAGAGAGTGACCTGCCAACCGCGACGCAGTAACGCCAACGACAGCAATGCGCTGGCAATCCCCCCGCCAATAATGGCGGCTTCGCGTTTATCTGTTCCGGTACGTGCAAACCACGGCGCCGAGGAGGGGAGCGTCAGCGTCTGTTCCATTACGCCACAGAGCATTTCGCGTTTGCGACCAAAGCCTTTGCATTTTTGCATCGTAAATCCGGCTTCCTGCAATCCCCGACGCACAAAGCCCGCTGAGGTGAAGGTTGCCAGCGTACCGCCGGGACGAGCCAGACGGGCCATTGCGTTAAACAGCGTTGGCGTCCACATATCCGGATTTTTTGCAGGCGCGAAACCGTCCAGAAACCAGGCATCCACTTTTTGATTCAGGGAGTCATCGAGCTTACTGGTCAGTTCGTTAATATCGCCAAACCACAGATCCAGCGTGATACGTCCTTCATCAAGGAGCAGGCGATGGCATCCCGCCAGCGGCAGCGGCCATTGCTCTTGCAGCGCCGTGGCCCACGGGGCAAGTTCTTGCCAGTGTTGATGGGCTAAGGTTAAATCTTCGCGCGTCAGTGGATATTTTTCAAAGCTGATGAAATGTAATCTTTCCAGGGTAGCTTCGGGATGGGTATCGCGAAAATCGGTAAATGCCTGCCAGAGTGTCAGGAAGTTAAGTCCGGTGCCAAACCCGCTTTCTGCCACCACGAAGAGGGGACGTGAATGCGCAGGGAATCGCTGGGCGAGATGATTCCCGCCGAGAAAGACGTAACGTGTCTCTTCCAGCCCGTTATCATTGGAAAAATAGACATCGTCAAAATCTCGGGAAACAGGTGTACCCTCAGTGTTGAATTCAAGGTTTGCAGGTTGTATAGCGTATTGTTTCACGTAAGTTACTCGTCTGGCAGGCTGTGCCCCGATCTTAGCGATGAGTGCCTGGCTGCGCAAATTTCCACACTAAATGGCTGATCGGACTTGTTCGGCGTACAAGTGTACGCTATTGTGCCACTCGAAACTTTAAAATAGTGCGACTTACAGAGGTATTGAATGAAACGTGCAGTGATTACTGGCTTGGGCATCGTTTCCAGCATCGGTAATAACCAGCAGGAAGTCCTGGCATCTCTGCGTGAAGGACGTTCAGGGATCACTTTCTCTCAGGAGCTGAAGGACTCCGGCATGCGTAGCCACGTTTGGGGCAACGTAAAACTGGATACCACTGGCCTCATTGACCGCAAAGTAGTGCGCTTTATGAGCGACGCATCCATCTATGCATTCCTTTCTATGGAACAGGCAGTGGCTGATGCCGGCCTTGCAGCAGAAGATTACCAGAACAACCCGCGCGTTGGCCTGATTGCAGGTTCCGGCGGCGGCTCCCCGCGTTTTCAGGTGTTCGGTGCTGACGCAATGCGTAGCCCGCGTGGTCTGAAAGCGGTTGGCCCGTATGTGGTCACCAAAGCGATGGCGTCCGGCGTTTCTGCCTGCCTCGCAACGCCGTTCAAAATCCACGGCGTAAACTACTCCATCAGCTCTGCCTGTGCGACATCTGCGCACTGTATCGGTAACGCGGTAGAACAAATTCAGCTGGGCAAACAGGATATCGTTTTTGCTGGCGGCGGCGAAGAGCTGTGCTGGGAAATGGCGTGTGAATTCGACGCAATGGGCGCGCTGTCTACTAAATACAACGACGATCCATCCAAAGCTTCCCGTACCTATGACGCACACCGTGACGGTTTCGTTATCGCTGGTGGTGGCGGTATGGTCGTGGTCGAAGAGCTGGAGCATGCGCTGGCACGTGGCGCGCATATCTACGCGGAAATCGTCGGTTACGGCGCAACGTCCGATGGCGCAGACATGGTTGCTCCGTCTGGCGAAGGTGCAGTACGTTGCATGCAGATGGCGATGCACGGCGTAGACACCCCGATCGACTACCTGAACTCTCACGGTACCTCTACCCCGGTAGGCGACGTGAAAGAGCTGGGTGCAATCCGTGAAGTGTTTGGTGATAACAGCCCGGCCATCTCTGCGACTAAAGCCATGACCGGTCACTCTCTGGGTGCGGCTGGCGTGCAGGAAGCTATCTACTCTCTGCTGATGCTGGAACACGGCTTTATCGCGCCGAGCATCAACATTGAAGAGCTGGATGAGCAGGCGGCAGGTCTGAACATCGTGACCAAACCGACCGAGCAGGCGCTGACTACCGTGATGTCCAACAGCTTCGGCTTTGGCGGCACTAACGCAACGCTGGTCATGCGTAAGCTGTAAGTGTAAGTCTACAAAATGAGATGCAAAGGGGAGCCTGATGGCTCCCTTTTTTTACTTATTCATCTTTTCATACTCCGGTGCGATCTCCGCAGACCATGCTTTGGCTTGCGCGATGTCACCGGTGCTGTAGATTGGCTGTTCAAAATGATTGCCCAGATCCGTTACGCGATAAATTTTCCAGTGTCCCTCTTCCCAACGCGTATACACTTCCAGCAGTATGGGGGCTTCGCCTGTCGGCCCACCTAATTGTACTTCCACTTTTTCGCCGCCGAGAAAGGGGTGAGCTGGTCCAACCCGTAACAGCGGGGTCCATTCAGGGTCGTAATCCTGCACGTACATAAAGTAGTCAGAATCCAGTATTTCCTGCTCGTATAGGCTGTCAATCAGCGCCAGACGATCGATAACGTCTTTCGCCACATAGCGTTGCAATAATGCGGATGTGTCATGAGAAGTATCCAGATCTTGGGTAAAGTTGTTCATCCATGCGAGATAGAACTGCTTTACATCTTGTGTGCTGTCACTGCGAGGTGAAGAACAACCACAAAGTAACAAAACCAGAGCAATCAACGAGAACGCTTTCATTACTTACTGTTTCCTGTAAATGGTGTATGACGGTTTTGCCGCCCGATAGCCAGGCCCCGCCCACATATCACGTTGTCTAAAATCGGAGTACCACTCCTGACCGTCAAATATCGCCATATGACCGCTTGGGTTTCCTCCCTCATACGGTTGAATGATGATTACATCTCCTGCTCGGGGCTGCTCAAAGTGGCCAATGGCGCTGAAACCGGCACTTTTTAGCATGGGGCCATAATCTTTAGCATGATAAGTATGCCCAAGAGTGATACCTCCTGCCTGAATGGCTTTGCGGGTAAATTCCGCGCAGCGTCCTTGAGAATGTGAACTCGCGTGTGATTTAGCGTGATTAACTGCTGTTGTTTTATTCCAGCTCATCATGACTCCTGTTAATGGAATAGGTAATTAGTTCGCGTATTGCTTTAACAGGATTTAATCTGACGGGAATGGCCGATAGTGCTATTAATATCAGGAATATAATTAATTGACGTATTAATTAATCCATTTAGTGAATCATGTATTATATGTTTATAATTGACAGTTATTCTTTAGAACGGCATTTTTCTCTGATTTCGATTGATAGCGTGATGGCCAAATTACGTCCGGCGTGGTCTCCAGTGCCTGTGCGATGATCTGTTCTTCTCTGGGCCAGCTGCGGGAAAATACATTTCGTAGCGAATCAGGAGACAAGCCCGCAGAACGTGACAATTCTCTGAGAGTAATGCCTCTTTTTTCCAGTGCACTTTTAATATCTGCACGATGCCAGTCTTGGCTTTTGTGTTCCATTCTGTAATCCTAAGAAGATGTGTTATCGGCGCCGATATTTTTTAGGGTGTAAATTAGAAAGAAAAAAGAACGTTACTTTCTTTTTTATCGTAGGAATATTGCCAGAATTAATTTGAAATTTCGCGAAAAAGAAAAATATTTTTAATTCATCAGCAGAAAGGAAAGAAACTGATGGTAAAAGAGTGGCTCACGGTAAAGGAGTGTCTTGAATTACCGGGGTTTTCTGGAAGCGCGCCAGCTGTACGCCTGCGCTTAAATACCTACAGTGAAGGGAAGGAGGGCGTTAAGCGCAAGCGTGCGAAATCTAAGGCCGAGGAATTCCATATTTCTGTGTTCCCACTGTATGTTCGTTCGTATCTGAATGAAAATGAGAAAACAGTAGTGCCAGAACGCAACATTGTGCAGGAAGCAGAGCCCAAAGAGATTTGGGATATGATGTTCCGGCTCCTGACGCCGCAGCAGCGTGAACAGGTAACCGGGCGGTTCAGAGCGAAAGGCATTGATGCGGTATTTCCCTTTTTGTTCGTTGAGAAGTCACCGCTTTGAAACGCACAGCTATGCTTTCACAGTTGACAGCCAGGGTCACTCGCAGGCAGACTCCAGCTTCAACATTATCCTCTTGATAATGCGTAAGCGTTTAACGTTATCCAACGCACCTTAATCCTGATAGTCAGGTAGAGGGGGCGTGGACATTCCTCGCCTTACTCTGCATTTTGGAGTAACGCATGACAGCTGTAACCCAACAAGAAAAAACACCTTCGGCGAACTTTTCGCTGTTTCGTATCGCTTTTGCGGTTTTCCTGACCTATATGACGGTCGGTCTACCTTTGCCCGTGATTCCTCTGTTTGTGCATCAGGAACTGGGCTATGGCAACACCATGGTCGGTATCGCCGTAGGCGTCCAGTTTCTGGCGACGGTATTAACGCGCGGCTACGCCGGGCGCTTAGCTGACCAATATGGCGCTAAACGCTCGGCGCTACAGGGGATGTTTGCCTGTGGGCTGGCGGGCGCGGCGTGGCTTTTAGCCGCGCTATTGCCAGTTTCTGTCCCCGTAAAATTTGCGTTGTTAATCGTCGGGCGTTTGATCCTCGGTTTTGGCGAAAGCCAACTGCTCACTGGAACGTTGACCTGGGGATTGGGGCTGGTCGGCCCAACACGCTCCGGTAAGGTGATGTCGTGGAACGGAATGGCGATTTACGGCGCGTTGGCCGCCGGTGCACCGCTGGGTCTGTTGATCCACAGCCACTTTGGCTTCGCAGCGCTGGCCGGGACGACGATGGTATTACCGCTGCTGGCATGGGCATTCAACGGCACCGTACGCAAAGTGCCTGCGCATGCAGGAGAACGTCCTTCGTTATGGAGCGTGGTAGGGCTTATCTGGAAACCGGGCCTGGGCCTGGCGCTGCAGGGCGTTGGCTTTGCGGTGATCGGTACGTTTATTTCACTCTATTTTGTCAGCAACGGCTGGACGATGGCGGGGTTCACCCTGACTGCGTTTGGTGGGGCATTTGTGCTGATGCGCATTCTGTTTGGCTGGATGCCGGACCGTTTCGGCGGCGTGAAGGTTGCCGTTGTCTCTTTGCTGGTGGAAACCGCAGGGCTGATTCTGCTGTGGCAGGCCCCATCTGCCTGGATTGCGCTGCTCGGGGCGGCATTAACCGGGGCCGGGTGTTCGCTTATCTTCCCGGCCTTGGGCGTCGAGGTGGTGAAGCGAGTGCCTGCGCAGGTTCGCGGTACGGCGCTGGGCGGTTACGCCGCGTTTCAGGATATCTCCTACGGCATAAGCGGTCCGGTCGCCGGGGTGCTGGCCACCGCGTACGGTTATCCCTCAGTGTTCCTTGCCGGGGCGATATCCGCCGTGGTGGGGATTATCGTGACGTTACTTACGCTGCGAAAAGGTTAAGCAACCAGCCAGAAAATGGCTAACGCAATTATCAACGCAACAAACAGCAGTCCCGGTCGTGCCGACAGAGATTTAACCGTTTCAATCATCGGCGCGAACGGGCTGTAAATGGGCTGCAGATGACGCGGATCGCTGAGCTCGCGTTCTCGTTCCACGCGACGCAGGAAAATTTGATTGAGCAAGTCCTGCACCTGCACCGTGGTCAGAATCGATTGTGGTTGGATCTGATACGTCTGCTGTGCGTACTCTTTTATTGCTGTCAGCTCATTCGGCTCTAATGGCAGCTTCAGCGCCGCCTGGAGCGTTTGTAGCGTCGGGGCGCTTTGCAGGCTGAGCGTCTGGCGCGCCTGCAGCCAGGTGACCAGGTGCGTAAACTGTTTGGCAGGGATCAGCTCACCGCTTTTTACGCCAGACAACTCCAGCATCGACTGCCAGATCATCTTCCCGGATTCTCCCGTGGCCGCCGCCAGTTTGGTAACCAATTGGTTCAGCGTATTGTGCTCTGCGGGCAGCAACGGGCGATCGGTAGCCGGGCGCTGCTGCGGCTGCGGTATCGAAAGCTGCCCTTGCTGCAGCAGTGTGAGCACGTTCTTCAGCTGCTCAGGCGTGAGCTGGCTGAGCGCCGTTTGCCCATACTGCTGACGGATAAAATCACTCACTGCCTGGCGGTTATTTCCCTGACTCAGTAATTCAGTGAGCTGCGAAAGCACCTGACGATTCACATGATTTTGCTGAGCAACCCCCAGCCGTTGATTCAGGTTTTGCTCAGCGGCTGGAAAGTGACGTGACTGCAGCGGCGTATCACTTTTGACGCCCAGATCGTGCTTCATTCCGGCCCACACCTCAGCACTTTGCTGCTGGGTGAGTGAAATCAAACGGGTAATAAGCCGTTCCAGCACAGTACGTTGTTGCGTGGATAACGGTTGTTCACCCGCAGCGGAAGGGGCATTATGGCCTTCGCCGGGAGGGCGTGCGGGCGTACCTGAAATGGGCTGCATCATCTCTGTTCCTTAAATCTGTGCTGACCAGGTCTCGCAGTATGCCTGGCGGCGAGATTATGGCACACTTGCCCGGTTAACTCTCGTTCTCAAACAGGTGCGAAAGACGTGAAAATCCTCGTTGATGAAAATATGCCCTATGCCCGCGAACTGTTCAGTCGTTTGGGGGAAGTCAAAGCGGTTCCCGGCCGTCCGATTCCCGTTGCTGAACTGGATGATGCGGATGCTTTAATGGTGCGCTCGGTGACGAAAGTAAATGAATCACTGCTTGGCGGAAAACCGGTTAAATTTGTCGGTACGGCAACCGCTGGCACAGACCATGTGGATGACGCCTGGCTTGCTCAGGCGGGGATAGGTTTTTCCGCCGCACCCGGTTGTAACGCAATAGCGGTCGTAGAATATGTTTTTTCAGCATTGCTGATGCTGGCGGAGCGCGACGGGTTTGCGTTACGCGATCGCACCGTAGGCATTGTGGGTGTGGGGAACGTGGGCGGGCGTTTGCAGGCGCGTCTGGAAGCGTTGGGGATCCGCACGCTGCTGTGCGATCCACCGCGAGCCGATCGCGGTGACGAAGGCAATTTCTGCTCGCTGGATGAACTGGTTGAGCAAGCCGATGTGCTGACTTTCCATACCCCGCTGTTTAAAGACGGGCCGTACAAAACGCTGCACATGGCGGATGACTCGCTGATTAGTCGGTTGAAGCCGGGCACCATTCTGATCAACGCCTGCCGTGGGCCGGTCATCGACAATACGGCATTGCTGAACCGATTGAATGCCGGTCAGTCGCTGAGCGTTGTGCTGGATGTCTGGGAAGGAGAGCCGGATCTCAATGTGGCATTGCTGGAGAAAGCCGATATCGGCACGGCGCACATTGCCGGGTATACCCTCGAAGGAAAAGCGCGTGGTACCACGCAGGTCTTTGAGGCCTATAGTAAGTTTATTGGTCACGAGCAGCACGTTGCGCTCAGTACCCTGTTACCCGCACCGGAATTTGGTCGTATTACCCTGCATGGCCCGTTAGATCAGCCAACGCTGAAAAGGCTCGTGCATTTAGTGTATGATGTGCGCCGCGATGATGCGCCGTTGCGTAAAGTCGCTGGAATTCCGGGTGAGTTTGATAAACTGCGTAAAAATTACCTTGAGCGTCGTGAATGGTCGTCTTTATATGTGATGTGTGACGACGCAACGGCTGCTGCCTTATTGTGTAAGCTGGGTTTTAACGCTGTTCATCATCCGGCACATTAATGTCTTCTTAATGCTCCCTGTCGAATAATGCGACAGGGACGCTTACGTATTTCTTGGAGTAAATCACCATGTCTGAAGGCTGGAATATTGCCATTCTGGGCGCAACGGGCGCCGTAGGCGAAGCCCTGCTCGATACGCTGGCTGAACGCCAGTTCCCGGTCGGTGAAATTTATGCGCTGGCGCGTAATGAAAGCGCCGGTGAGCATCTGCGTTTTAACGGTAAATCGGTCATAGTGCAGGACGTTTCAGACTTTGACTGGACGCAGGCACAGTTGGCATTTTTTGTTGCGGGCGCTGAAGCCACCGCCGCATGGGTAGAAGAAGCCACTAATGCGGGTTGTCTGGTGATTGACAGCAGCGGTCTGTTCGCGCTCGAGCCTGACGTTCCGCTGGTGGTTCCGGACGTTAACCCGTTCGTGCTGGCGGATTACCGTAACCGCAATGTGATTGCGGTGCCTAACAGCCTGACCAGCCAACTGCTGTCTGCGCTGAAACCGTTGATTGATGACGGTGGGCTTTCGCGTATTACGGTGACCAATATTATCTCAGCTTCCGCTCATGGCAAAAAAGCGGTGGATGCGCTGGCAGGACAGAGTGCGAAACTGCTTAATGGCATCCCGATTGACGAAGATGATTTCTTTGGCCGTCAGTTGGCATTCAACATGCTGCCGATGCTGCCCGATCGTGAAGGTAGCGTGCGTGAAGAACGTCGTATCGTTGATGAAGTGCGCAAAATTATGCAGGATGACGGCCTGCTCATCTCTGCCAGCATCGTGCAGTCCCCGGTATTTTATGGCCACGCGCAGATGGTGAATTTTGAGGCCCTGCGTCCGTTGGCGGCGGAAGAAGCGCGCGATGCGTTTTCACGCGGTGAAGACGTGGTGTTGTCGGAAGAGACCGATTTCCCGACCCAGGTTGGCGATGCATCGGGCACGCCGCACCTTTCTATTGGCTGCGTGCATAATGATTACGGTATGCCAGAGCAAGTTCAGTTCTGGTCTGTTGCGGACAACGTTCGCTTTGGCGGCGCGTTAATGGCGGTGAAAATTGCGGAAAAACTGGTGCAGGAGTACCTGTACTAATGTCTGACCAGCAACAGCCGTCAACCCATAAAATTGCGCTGGGCATTGAGTATGACGGCAGCAAATATTATGGCTGGCAGCGCCAGAACGAAGTGCGTAGCGTTCAGGAAAAACTGGAAAAAGCGCTCTCTCAGGTGGCGAATGAGCGCATCAATGTTTTTTGTGCAGGACGCACGGATGCGGGCGTTCATGGCACTGGGCAGGTCGTGCATTTCGAAACCACTGCCCAGCGTAAAGATGCGGCCTGGACACTGGGGGTAAATGCGAATTTACCTGGTGACATCGCTGTGCGCTGGGTTAAAGCTGTACCCGATGATTTTCATGCTCGATTTAGCGCCACGGCTCGCCGTTATCGCTACATCATCTACAATCATCGGTTGCGCCCTGCGGTTTTGGGTAAAGGGGTAACCCATTACTATGAACCGCTGGACGCTGAGCGAATGCATCGTGCGGCCCAGTGTCTGATTGGCGAAAATGATTTTACTTCGTTTCGGGCGGTGCAGTGTCAGTCGCGCACGCCGTGGCGAAACGTGATGCACATTAACGTCGAACGTTTCGGTGCATATGTGGTGGTGGATATTAAAGCGAATGCCTTTGTACATCATATGGTCAGGAATATTGTCGGCAGCCTGATGGAAGTTGGCGCCAACAACCAGCCGGAGAGCTGGATAGCAGAACTGTTAGCGGCAAAGGACAGAACGCTGGCAGCGGCAACGGCGAAAGCGGAAGGACTGTATCTGGTTGCGGTAGATTACCCAGACCGGTTCGACCTGCCAAAACCGCCTATGGGCCCGCTATTTCTGGCGGACTAATTTGAGTCGTATAAAGGCAAAACTATGGACCTGATTTACTTTCTTATCGATTTTATCCTGCACATTGATGTGCACCTGGCGGAGCTGGTTGCGGAATATGGTATCTGGGTATACGCCATTCTGTTTCTGATCCTGTTCTGTGAAACCGGGCTGGTGGTGACACCCTTCCTGCCTGGGGACTCGCTGCTGTTTGTTGCGGGGGCGCTTTCTGCGCTGCCAACCAACGATCTCAATGTTCATCTGATGGTGGCACTGATGATTGTGGCGGCGATTGTGGGCGATGCGGTGAACTACACGATTGGTCGATTGTTCGGGGAAAAACTTTTCAGTAACCCGAACTCCAAAATTTTCCGCCGCAGCTACCTGGATAAAACCCATGCGTTCTACGAGCGTCATGGCGGTAAGACGATTATCCTGGCGCGTTTCGTGCCTATCGTGCGTACATTTGCGCCGTTTGTTGCCGGTATGGGACATATGTCCTACCGTCACTTTGCGATGTATAACGTCGTCGGTGCACTGCTGTGGGTATTGTTGTTCACCTACGCAGGCTACCTGTTCGGCGATCTGCCGATCGTCCAGGAAAACCTGAAATTATTGATTGTGGCGATTATCGTCCTTTCCGTATTGCCGGGGGTGATTGAAGTAATTCGCCATAAGCGTGCTGCGTCACGGGCTGCAAAATAGAAAGTAACTCAGCGGTTCGACCACTTTTTTATCCAAAGTTTCGGGCTGTTATGTTTTAATGTGCAACATTCATGGTCTGTTAGGGGCAAAAATGGCATTATGCGCCCCTTATAACAAAGCTGACTAGGGTTCAGGCAGAAAGGTCACCAATGAGCTGGATTGAACGAATTAAAAGCAACATTACTCCCACCCGCAAGGCAAGCATTCCTGAAGGGGTGTGGACCAAGTGTGATAGCTGCGGTCAGGTTTTATACCGTGCTGAGCTGGAACGTAATCTTGAGGTCTGTCCGAAGTGTGACCATCATATGCGCATGTCGGCGCGCAATCGCCTGCATAGCCTGTTAGATGAAGGTTCTCTTGTGGAACTGGGTAGCGAGCTTGAGCCGAAAGACGTGCTGAAGTTTCGTGACTCCAAAAAATACAAAGACAGACTGGCTTCTGCGCAGAAAGAAACTGGCGAGAAAGATGCGCTGGTGGTGATGAAAGGCACACTTCACGGTATGCCGGTCGTTGCTGCAGCATTCGAGTTCGCGTTTATGGGCGGCTCCATGGGCTCTGTGGTCGGCGCGCGTTTTGTCCGTGCCGTTGAGCAGGCGCTGGAAGACAACTGTCCGCTGATCTGTTTCTCTGCTTCTGGCGGGGCGCGTATGCAGGAAGCGTTGATGTCTTTGATGCAGATGGCGAAAACCTCTGCTGCGCTGGCGAAAATGCAGGAACGCGGTTTACCGTATATTTCTGTACTGACCGACCCAACAATGGGTGGTGTTTCCGCAAGCTTCGCGATGCTGGGCGATCTCAACATTGCAGAACCGAAAGCATTGATCGGCTTCGCTGGTCCGCGTGTTATCGAGCAAACCGTACGTGAGAAACTGCCGCCGGGATTCCAGCGCAGCGAGTTCCTGATTGAAAAAGGCGCTATCGATATGATCGTTCGCCGTCCGGAAATGCGTCTGAAACTGGCAAGCATCCTGGCGAAGCTGATGAATCTTCCTGCGCCGAATCCGGATGAGCCGCGTGAAGGCGAAGTGGTACCTCCGGTTCCCGATCAGGAACCAGAGGCCTGATAGTTTACGCTATGGGTTTCGGGTTGCAGGCAGGCGAGAAGAGCGTTGATCCCGATGAGCTTACACCGGTAAGTGATTCGGGAGAGCGAGTACAGCCAACGCATCTGCAACGTGGAAAACAACGTGTAAAAAAGGGCAGGCCGGTTGGCGCTGCCCTTTTGCTTTTCTCAACGTAAAGAATCTACAGGCATCATGGACAATAAACGTATCCCTCAAGCCGCGTCGCCCCTGGCGTCGTGGCTTTCTTATCTGGAAAACCTGCACAGTAAAACCATCGATCTGGGCCTTGAACGCGTCAGTCAGGTGGCGCGTAAACTGGGTGTGTTGAAACCTGCGCCATTTGTTTTTACGGTGGCAGGAACCAATGGGAAAGGCACAACCTGTCGTACGCTGGAATCTGTGCTGACTGCGGCAGGCTATAAAGTTGGGGTGTACAGTTCGCCTCATCTGGTGCGCTACACGGAACGCGTACGCGTGCAGGGGCGTGAACTGCCGGAATCAGCCCATACCGCCTCGTTTGCTGAGATTGAAGACGCACGGGGTGACATTTCCCTGACCTACTTTGAATACGGTACGTTATCGGCACTCTGGCTGTTTAAACAGGCCCAGCTGGATGTCGTTATTCTGGAAGTGGGGTTAGGCGGCCGCCTTGACGCCACCAATATCGTCGATGCCGATGTCGCAGTAGTCACCAGTATTGCGCTTGACCATACTGACTGGCTGGGCCCGGATCGCGAAAGTATTGGTCGTGAGAAGGCGGGAATTTTCCGCGCAGAGAAACCGGCCATCGTCGGCGAACCGGAAATGCCTTACACCATCGCGGATGTCGCTCAGGAGTGCGGGGCGGTTTTGCAACGTTGCGGTGTGGACTGGCGCTATGCGGTCACGGAGAACGACTGGTCGTTTACTGATGCTCATGGAACGCTGGCGCACCTGCCGTTGCCGCAGGTGCCACAACCTAATGCTGCAACCGCACTGGCTGCACTGCGCGCAAGCGGCCTTAACGTCAGCGAGCAGGCTATTCGTGACGGTATCGAACAAGCGATTTTACCGGGGCGCTTCCAGATTGTGAGCGAGTCGCCGCGGGTGATTTTTGATGTTGCCCATAACCCGCATGCGGCGGAGTATCTGACTGGACGTCTGAAAAAGTTAGTGAAAAGCGGGCGTGTACTTGCGGTTATCGGTATGCTACATGATAAAGATATTGCCGGTACGTTGGCCTGGCTGAAAAGCGTGGTTGACGACTGGTACTGTGCGCCCCTGGAAGGGCCGCGTGGAGCAACGGCAGAACAGCTGCTGGAGCACCTGGGCAAAGGCAGCGCCTATGACAGCGTGGCGCAGGCATGGACTGCGGCACTGGCTGAGGCGAAGCCAGAAGATACCGTGTTGGTGTGTGGATCGTTTCACACTGTCGCACATGTCATGGAAGTAATAGACGTGGGGAGAAGCGGTGGCGAGTAAGTTTCAGAACCGATTAGTCGGCACAATTGTGCTGGTCGCGCTCGGGGTAATTGTGCTTCCCGGGCTGCTTGACGGGCAGAAAAAGCATTATCAGGATGAATTTGCAGCGATCCCACTGGTGCCTAAACCCGGCGATCGCGATGAACCAGACATGATGCCTGCAGCAACGCAGGCGCTGCCGACTCAGCCGCCGGAAGGGGCGGCAGAAGAGGTGCGTGCGGGTGATGCTGCCGCGCCATCGTTGGATCCATCACGTTTGACGACGGCAAACAGCGCGGAGTTAGATCCTGTTCCTGCGCCTGTGGAACCACCGAAACCTAAACCGAAGCCGCAGCCTGTTGCCGTCGCCCCGACGCCAACGCCGGCACCGACTCCAGCGCCGAAACCGGCCGCTGAGGAAGCGCCAGCGCCAACCGGCAAAGCGTACGTTGTACAACTCGGTGCATTGAAAAACGCGGATAAGGTCAATGAGATCGTGGGTAAACTTCGTGGCGCGGGCTTCCGGGTATATACTTCCCCGTCAACGCCGGTGCAGGGTAAAATAACCCGCATTCTCGTAGGGCCTGACGCCTCCAAAGATAAGCTGAAGAACTCGCTGGGCGAGCTGCAGAAGATCTCTGGTTTGAGCGGGGTGGTGATGGGGTATACCCCTAACTAAGGGATTGCGTTACGTTGCTCTGATGTAGGCCGGACAAGGTGTTTACACCGCCATCCGGCAGTGCCCGAAGAGGCATAAAATCGTATGGCGTTGAAGATTTTTTCAGCGCCATTTTTATTTACGCGTGGAAAGGAAATCCCTACGCAAACGTTTTCTTTTTCTGTTAGAATGCGCCCCGAACAGGACGACAGGGCGTAAAATCGTGGGACACATATGGTCTGGATTGATTACGCCATTATCGCGGTGATTGGTTTTTCCTGTCTGGTTAGCCTGATCCGTGGCTTTGTTCGTGAAGCATTATCGTTGGTGACTTGGGGTTGTGCTTTCTTTGTCGCCAGCCATTACTACACTTACCTGTCTGTCTGGTTTACGGGCTTTGAAGACGAACTGGTTCGAAATGGGATTGCTATCGCGATACTGTTCATCGCGACACTTATCGTCGGCGCTATCGTTAACTTTGTGATAGGCCAACTGGTAGAGAAAACAGGACTGTCGGGTACCGACAGAGTGTTGGGGATTTGCTTCGGTGCTTTGCGTGGAGCATTGATCGTCGCCGCCATACTGTTCTTTCTCGATACCTTTACCGGTCTGTCGAAAAGTGAAGACTGGGGTAAGTCACAGCTGATCCCGCAGTTCAGTTTCATCATCAGATGGTTCTTTGACTATCTGCAAAGCTCGTCAAGTTTCTTGCCCAAAGTATAAACTTTGGGTCGTTGCTGAACGAGGAAAAGACGTATGTGCGGTATTGTCGGTATCGCCGGTGTTATGCCGGTAAACCAGTCGATTTATGACGCGTTAACGGTGCTCCAGCATCGTGGTCAGGATGCTGCGGGCATCATTACCATTGATGCCAACAACTGCTTCCGCTTGCGTAAAGCAAACGGAATGGTGAGCGATATTTTTGAAGCGCGCCATATGCAGCGTTTGCAGGGCAATATGGGCATCGGTCATGTGCGTTACCCAACGGCTGGCAGCTCCAGCGCCTCCGAAGCTCAACCTTTTTACGTCAACTCACCGTATGGCATTACGCTTGCCCACAATGGCAACCTGACCAACGCGCATGAGTTGCGTAAAAAGCTGTTTGAAGAAAAGCGCCGCCACATCAATACCACTTCAGATTCTGAAATTCTGCTGAATATTTTCGCCAGCGAGCTGGATAACTTCCGCCATTACCCGCTGGAAGCCGACAATATTTTTGCTGCCATTGCGGCAACCAACCGCCAGATTCGCGGCGCCTATGCCTGCGTGGCGATGATTATCGGTCACGGCATGGTTGCCTTCCGCGACCCTAACGGTATCCGTCCGCTGGTGATGGGCAAACGCGATATTGGCGATGGCCGTACCGAGTACATGGTGGCGTCTGAGAGCGTAGCGCTGGATACGCTGGGCTTTGAATTCCTGCGCGACGTAGCACCTGGCGAAGCGGTGTACATCACCGAAAAAGGCCAGCTGTTTACTCGTCAGTGTGCTGATAACCCGGTGAGCAATCCGTGTCTGTTTGAATACGTTTACTTCGCTCGCCCTGACTCCTTTATCGACAAGATTTCCGTCTACAGCGCCCGTGTGAATATGGGGACTAAGCTTGGCGAAAAAATTGCCCGTGAGTGGGAAGATCTGGACATCGATGTAGTAATCCCAATCCCGGAAACCTCCTGTGATATCGCGCTGGAAATTGCCCGTATTCTCGGTAAGCCGTACCGCCAGGGGTTTGTGAAAAACCGCTATGTGGGCCGTACCTTTATCATGCCGGGCCAGCAGTTGCGTCGTAAATCTGTGCGCCGTAAGCTGAACGCTAACCGTGCGGAATTCCGTGATAAAAACGTGCTGCTGGTGGATGACTCCATCGTGCGCGGCACCACTTCAGAACAGATTATCGAGATGGCGCGTGAAGCTGGCGCGAAGAAGGTGTATCTGGCCTCTGCCGCCCCGGAAATTCGCTTCCCGAACGTTTATGGCATCGATATGCCTACGGCGACGGAGCTGATTGCGCATGGTCGCGAAGTGGATGAGATTCGCCAGATAATCGGCGCAGATGGTCTGATCTTCCAGGATCTGAACGATCTGATTGAAGCTGTCCGTGCTGAGAACCCGGATATTCAGCAGTTTGAATGTTCAGTGTTTAACGGCGTGTACGTTACTAAAGACGTCGACCAGCAATATCTCGATTTCCTCGACTCCCTGCGTAATGACGATGCCAAAGCGGTGTTGCGTCAGAACGAAGCGGAAAACCTTGAGATGCACAACGAAGGTTAATGTTTGCTCGCAAGCAAGGACGCAACCTGCGCCCTTGCTTGCAACTCACCGTAATTTCCTGCAAAGTCGGCCCTGAGCAAGTAAGGGCGATTACACATGAAACGACTCATCATTGGTATTTCTGGTGCAAGCGGGGCAATTTACGGCGTGCGCCTGTTGCAGGTATTGCGTGACGTCACTGATGTGGAAACCCACCTGGTGATGAGTGCCGCTGCCCGGCAGACGCTGGCGCTGGAAACGGACCTCTCTGTGCGCGACGTGCAGGCGCTGGCAAATGTGAATCACGATACCCGTGATATCGCCGCCAGTATCTCCTCCGGCTCTTTTCAGACCGCCGGAATGGTTATCCTGCCTTGTTCAATCAAAACGCTTTCTGGCATCGTCCACAGTTACACCGATGGGTTGCTTACCCGTGCGGCAGATGTAGTGTTGAAAGAACGTCGTCCGTTGGTGCTGTGTGTACGCGAAACGCCGCTGCATTTGGGGCATTTGCGATTGATGACGCAGGCGGCAGAAATTGGGGCGGTAATTATGCCACCTGTTCCGGCGTTTTATCATCGTCCGCAAACGCTCGATGATGTGATTAATCAAACGGTTAATCGCGTGCTTGACCAGTTTGATATTACCCTTCCGCAGGACCTGTTCACCCGCTGGCAAGGGGCGTAAGCCGTTCCATCAGCGTGCAAAGAATCATCGGTTGCCCTGTTTCAGGGCAATTTTGTAACCGCGATCATATCCTCAACATTTAATTCGTTAAAACTCAACGAAACGCTGCGGTTCAACCGCCAGACCTGCTATCTTCAAAATCAGGACATTATTGCAACGTTTTATTAACATATTTAACGTCGAATATCCTCATCGACGCTAAAATGGCATAAGACCTGCATGAAAAAGTCTGCAAACACACAACACAACGTAAAACATAATAAAATTACGCTACTTGAGGGTTATGTATGAAGAAGACGGTTCTTGCTTTGTCTTTGCTGGTAGGACTCTCCGCCACCGCGGCCAGCTACGCAGCACTTCCGCAGACGGTTCGTATTGGTACAGATACAACGTACGCTCCTTTTTCCTCTAAAGATGCCAAAGGCGACTTTGTCGGTTTTGATATCGATCTGGGAAATGAGATGTGTAAGCGCATGCAGATCAAATGCACCTGGGTTGCCAGCGACTTTGATGCGCTGATCCCATCGCTGAAAGCGAAAAAAATTGATGCCATCATCTCCTCGCTTTCTATCACCGAAAAGCGTCAGCAAGAGATTGCGTTCTCAGACAAACTTTACGCTGCAGACTCACGTCTGATCGCCGCGAAAGGTTCCCCAATTCAGCCGACTCTGGATTCCCTCAAGGGTAAACACGTTGGCGTCCTGCAAGGCTCTACTCAGGAAGCCTATGCCAATGACAACTGGCGCAGCAAAGGCGTGGACGTGGTGGCCTATGCGAACCAGGACCTCATCTATTCTGACCTGACGGCAGGCCGTCTGGACGCGGCATTACAAGATGAAGTCGCGGCCAGCGAAGGCTTCCTGAAGCAGCCTGCTGGTAAGGATTACGCTTTTGCCGGTCCGTCGGTGAAAGATAAAAAATACTTTGGTGATGGAACCGGGATTGGCTTGCGCAAAGATGATACAGAGCTGAAAGCCGCTTTCGACAAAGCGCTGGGCGAACTGCGTAAAGACGGCACCTACGACAAAATGGCGAGCAAATATTTTAATTTTAATGTCTACGGCGATTAATACAGCGGCGTGGGGAATTGACTGCACCATTGCGGGTAACCATTTCGGTGCATAATAAATTCAGTGCACTGTTTTGGTGCTTTTATCGCTGCCTTAATAGGCATGAGTGCATACTTAAGCGCTTTTCATGCAAATAAATACCGCCGACAGGGTAGAATGCTTTGCCTTGTCGGCCTGATTAATGGCACGATAACTGCACCTGGTCCTGTAAAGATCCCCTATAAAAGACAGTCTGTTGAGGATAGTTATGAAAAAACTGGTGTTGTCTCTTTCTCTGGTTCTGGCTTTCTCCAGTGCTACCGCAGCATTTGCAGCCATTCCGCAAAAAATTCGTATCGGTACCGATCCTACTTATGCGCCGTTCGAATCGAAGAATGCGCAGGGTGAATTAGTCGGTTTTGATATCGATCTGGCTAAAGAGCTGTGCAAACGTATCAATACGCAATGTACCTTCGTGGAAAACCCTCTGGACGCGCTGATCCCTTCGCTAAAAGCGAAGAAAATTGATGCCATCATGTCCTCGCTTTCCATTACTGAAAAACGTCAGCAGGAAATCGCATTTACCGACAAGCTTTATGCAGCCGATTCGCGTCTGGTTGTCGCTAAAGATTCTGCTATTCAGCCGACCATTGAGTCGCTGAAAGGTAAACGTGTTGGTGTGCTGCAGGGCACTACCCAGGAAACGTTCGGCAACGAACACTGGGCGCCAAAAGGTATTGAGATTGTCTCTTATCAGGGGCAGGACAATATCTATTCTGACCTGACTGCCGGGCGTATTGACGCCGCGTTCCAGGATGAAGTCGCGGCTAGCGAAGGCTTCCTGAAACAGCCAGTCGGTAAAGATTACAAATTCGGCGGCCCGTCTGTGAAAGACGAGAAGTTGTTCGGCGTGGGTACCGGTATGGGACTGCGCAAAGACGATAACGAGCTGCGCGAAGCGCTGAACAAAGCCTTTGCCGAAATGCGAGCTGACGGTACTTACGAGAAGCTGGCGAAAAAGTACTTCGATTTTGATGTTTACGGCGGTTAATTACCGCAGGTGCTGATAAAGCCCGTAGATTTTTGACGCGTTGAATTTATGCCCGATGGCACCGCGCTTATCAGGCCTACGGTGATTTTGTAGGCCAGATAAGGCAAAGCCGCCATCCGGCATTTAACGGTTAGTCTGAAATCAAAAGAGGCTTACTACTCCACCACACACGACAGGACAGGCAGCATGTTGTATGGCTTTTCAGGTGTTATTTTACAGGGCGCAATTGTTACGCTGGAGCTGGCACTCAGCTCGGTGGTACTGGCGGTTCTGATAGGTCTTGTCGGCGCAGCAGCAAAGCTGTCGCAAAGCCGGGCAATGGGGCTTATTTTCGAAGGGTACACAACGCTAATCCGCGGTGTGCCCGATCTGGTCTTAATGCTGCTCATCTTCTACGGATTGCAAATCGCGCTGAATACCATTACCGATGCCATCGGTATCGGCCAGATTGATATTGATCCGATGGTTGCGGGCATTATCACCCTTGGATTCATCTACGGTGCCTACTTTACCGAAACTTTTCGCGGTGCGTTTATGGCTGTACCAAAAGGCCATATTGAAGCCGCGACGGCGTTTGGCTTTACCAGCTCACAAATATTTCGTCGCATTATGTTCCCGGCGATGATGCGATATGCCTTACCGGGAATCGGTAATAACTGGCAGGTTATTCTTAAGGCTACGGCGCTGGTATCGTTGCTTGGACTTGAAGACGTGGTGAAAGCGACTCAGCTTGCCGGGAAGAGTACCTGGGAGCCGTTCTATTTTGCCGTCGTGTGCGGGGTCATCTATCTGGTGTTTACCACTGTTTCTAATGGTGTGCTGCTGTACCTTGAGCGCCGCTATTCCGTGGGTGTGAAGAGGGCTGACCTGTGATCGAGATTATTCAGGAGTACTGGAAGTCCCTGCTGTGGACCGACGGATATCGCTACACTGGCGTCGCTATCACCCTGTGGCTTTTGATTTCGTCAGTAGTGATGGGCGGAATACTGGCACTCTTTTTGGCGATTGGTCGCGTTTCCAGTAACAAATTTATCCAGTTTCCCATCTGGCTATTCACCTATATTTTTCGTGGGACGCCGCTGTACGTTCAGCTACTGGTGTTTTATTCCGGGATGTATACGCTGGAGATAGTTAAAGGCACGGACTTCCTCAACGCGTTTTTCCGCAGCGGGCTGAATTGCACCGTGCTGGCGCTGACGCTGAATACCTGCGCCTATACCACGGAGATTTTCGCCGGGGCTATCCGTTCCGTGCCTCACGGTGAGATTGAGGCTGCGCGCGCATACGGTTTCTCGTCATTCAAACTGTATCGATGCATTATTTTACCTTCCGCGCTGCGTATTGCGCTGCCGGCATACAGCAATGAAGTTATTTTAATGCTGCACTCAACGGCGCTGGCATTTACTGCAACGGTGCCTGATTTGTTGAAAATCGCTCGCGATATCAACTCGGCAACGTATCAGCCGTTTACCGCATTCGGTATTGCCGCTGTGCTGTATTTGATTATTTCGTATGTCCTGATCAGTCTGTTCCGTAAAGCGGAAAAACGCTGGTTGCAGCATGTATCCTCTAAATGATTCGAGTAACACGATGTCTGAAAATAAATTAAACGTTATCGATTTACATAAGCACTACGGCGAACATGAAGTGCTAAAAGGGGTATCGCTGCAGGCCAACGCGGGTGATGTTATCAGCATTATTGGCTCGTCAGGTTCCGGTAAAAGTACCTTCCTGCGCTGCATTAACTTTCTCGAGAAACCGAGTGCCGGGTCGATTGTCGTCAGTGGTCAGAACATTGGTCTGGTGCGCGACAAAGACGGCCAGTTGAAGGTTGCGGACAAAAATCAGCTACGCCTGCTGCGTACGCGTCTGACGATGGTTTTTCAGCACTTTAATCTGTGGAGCCACATGACGGTGCTGGAAAACGTCATGGAAGCGCCGATTCAGGTGTTGGGGCTGAGCAAGCAGGAAGCTCGCGACCGTGCGGTGAAGTATCTGGCTAAAGTGGGCATTGATGAGCGCGCACAGGGCAAATATCCGGTGCACCTGTCCGGTGGTCAGCAGCAGCGTGTTTCCATTGCCCGTGCGCTGGCGATGGAACCGGAAGTGTTATTGTTTGATGAACCTACGTCGGCGCTTGATCCTGAGTTGGTGGGTGAAGTGCTGCGCATTATGCAACAGCTGGCTGAAGAGGGGAAAACCATGGTGGTGGTGACCCACGAAATGGGGTTTGCCCGTCATGTTTCCACGCACGTGATATTCCTGCATCAGGGGAAAATTGAGGAAGAGGGTGACCCGGAGCAGGTATTCGGTAATCCGCAAAGCCCGCGTTTGCAGCAGTTCCTCAAAGGTTCGTTGAAGTAAATCACCTGCCCGGAGGCGCTACGCTTTCCGGGCTTACAATTTTAGCGCGTCGCACTCCAGCCGAAACACCCAGTCGTCGTAGGCGATGCCGTCAATCTCATACGCCTTTTCCAGTACCTGCGTACGTACAAATCCTGTCTTTTCCAGAATACGGATTGAACCTTTATTATCCGCCAGCGCGTATGCGTTTATCGCCGTCACACCTGCATGCTCGAAGGCATACTGGCACACCGCGCGGACGGCTTCGCTGGCAATACCTTTCCCCTGAGCCTGTGGCATGATGGCGTAGCCGAGGTCGGCTTCATGCGGGTAAAGATGGCTGATTTGCAGACCAATATCGCCGAGTGGCGTTGGGCTGTTATGCTCGCGGATGACGAAAGTGTGCTGTGCGGCCAGACGTCTGGCGAATAACAGCCGGGTATCTTTCGCCGGGGCGATGTTGCCCATATAGCGCATGACTTCAGGACATTCACGGAGTTTCTGGAAAAATGACCAGTCAGAAAATTGAAACAAAGAGAGGGTAAGTCGGGGAGTCGATATTATCGCCATAACGTCGCCATTGCGGAAATCTGGTCTATAACCTTACCACCACAACGGCGACTGTGAATAGCGCTTAGGGGTTATCGGATGACATCCGCCAGCGCTTCCTCTAAATCGTACCAGCGAAACGTAAAACCGGAAGCTTCCAGGCGTTTGGGCAATGCGCGTTGTCCACCAAGGACCAGTACTGACGATTCCCCCATCAGCAGTCGCATAGCGGTGGCGGGAACGCGCAGAATGGCAGGGCGGTTCAGAGCGTGACCCAGCGCGTGGGCAAACTGCTCATTGTGCACCGGGTATGGCGAAACCATATTGAAGGGACCGCGTAGATCGTTATTCAACAGCCAGATAATTCCGTTGACCATATCATCAACATGGATCCAGGCCATATACTGGCGTCCGTTACCGATCGGGCCGCCTAAGCCAAGACGAAACGGCGGGACCATTTTTGCCAGAATGCCGCCTGCTGAGGCCAGTACCACGCCGGTACGCAGCATACATACGCGGGTTTTGTCGCTTTGCGCAGTGCTGGCAATTTGCTCCCAGCGGGCGCACAGCTTGTGGGTAAATTCGTTATGCGGTGGCTCTTCTTCCGTAACCACAACTTCGCCCAAATCGCCGTAGTAACCGGTAGCGGAACCGGAGATTAACACTGAGGGCGGCGTCTCGCTGGCATTGATTAAATCGACCAGTTTCTGCGTAATGCCCCAACGGCTCTGGCACAAGCGTTCCTTTTGCTGTGCGCTCCAGCGCTTATCTGCAATAGGCTCTCCGGCAAGGTTAATCACGGCATCAATATTATTGAGATGTTGCCGCTCTTCCAGTCCTTTCCATAACGTGACCCGAGAGTCGAGAATCTGACGAGCCTTATCAGGGGTACGTGTCACTACGATTATCTGATGCCCCAGTTCCAGCAGGCAGGGGATCAGATGACGTCCAATCAGGCCAGTACCGCCGGTAATCAGAATCTGCATGTCGCCTCCCGGGTTACGTTTTAGCGCTGCCAGCTCAGCGTCATTGATACTGAATCGGCATAACGCAATGCGTGAAGTTTATCTATCTCCACTTCAGCATAAGTGACCCAGTGATGTTCGCGTGCGATATCGAGCACATCTTGAGTTAATTTTTCTAACAATGAGAAGCGGTTACCCTCCACGTGGGCAATGATGCTTTTGGTGATAGTGCGATAATTCAGCGCGTCGTTGATATCTTCGCTGGTACGGGCTTTGTCTGCCGGATAGTGAATGGCAATGTTGATGACGATATCCTGGCGATTAAGGATCTCCTCTTCTTTGATGCCGATAAAGGTGCGCAGACGAAGGTTTTTTATACGAATAATGGCGTCAGGTTGTGACATTGCAGGTTTCCTCCATGTATGAACCTCTGCATGATACACGAGAACCGAATTGCGTCACCGCTTCTCACTCTGTGCTTGCTGCATGGCGCGTTCCGTGGCGGGACGCGTACGGATGCGTTCGTGCCAGTTATTGACTGCCGGATAGTTGTCGAGATCGATGCGCTGACGCTGATGGGCGTGGATCCACGGCCAGCAGGCAATGTCAGCAATGCTGTAGTGATCGCCTCCCAGCCAGGGTGACGTTTCCAGACGTTTATTCATCACGTTGTACAGGCGCTGGGTTTCAACCTGGTATCTTTCAATAGCGTAAGGGATCGTTTGCGGAGCGTAATGACTGAAATGATGATTCTGCCCCAGCATAGGACCCAGACCGCTGACCTGCCAGAACAACCACTGGAGCGTGGTGTGGCGTTCGCGTAATTCACCGCTGAGCAGCTTACCGCTCTTCTCCGCCAGATAGAGTAAAATTTCTCCGGACTCAAACAGGCTGATGGGCCTTCCGCCGTCCACCGGGGCATGATCGATAATGGCCGGGATTTTATTGTTCGGCGAGATCTGCAGAAAATCGGGGCGAAACTGGCTACCTTTGCTGATATCGACATGAATCAGACGGTATTGCAGCTGTGCCTCTTCAAGAAACAGCGTGATTTTGTGACCGTTTGGCGATGGCGTGTAATAGAGATCGATCATTTTCAGCATCCGTTTTGTCATGAACCGGGTCATTACAAGTATAGAGCCTGTTGGCGTGCGTGAGTTTTCATCAAGTGACAGCGAGAGAAAGACTCTATATTTTGAAGGCAAGCCAATACACTTCAGAGGACATTATGAGCAAATCTGCAATTACGCTGTGGTCAGATGCCAATTTTTTCTCCCCTTACGTGCTGTCTGTTTATGTTGCTCTGCAAGAGAAAGGGCTACCTTTTACGCTGAAAACCGTTGATCTCAATAGTGGTGAACACTTGCATCCTTCATGGCAAGGTTACGCCTTGACGCGCCGCGTACCGGTTCTTGAGATCGATGGTTTTGAACTGAGCGAATCATCAGCGATTACGGAATTCCTGGAAGAGAGCTTTGCACCGCCACAGTGGGAGCGTATCTACCCACACGATGTACAAAAGCGCGCTCGGGCGCGCCAGGTTCAGGCGTGGATCCGCAGCGATTTAATGCCTATCCGTGAGGAACGATCAACAGATGTCGTTTTTGCTGGCGTGAAGAAAGGACCTTTAAGCGAAGCGGGAAAAGCCAGTGCGGAAAAACTGTTCGCTACTGCGAGCAGTTTACTGAGCCACGGTAAGCAGAATTTATTTGGTGAATGGTGTATCGCTGACTGTGATTTAGCGCTAATGCTTAATCGCCTGGTCCTGAATGGCGATGAGGTTCCTGAAGCGCTTGCGGAATACGCCACCTTCCAGTGGCAGCGCGCTTCAGTACAGCGTTTTATCGCGCTTTCAGCGAAGCGTTCCTGCTGAAAAACGGGCCATAATCCAGTATCATTACAAGGTGATTTTCAGCGAGGAGTGAGTGATGAAACTGATGTTCGCATCGGACATTCATGGTTCGTTGCCAGCCACGGAACGCGTACTCGAACGGTTTGCTGCAAGCGGCGCGCAATGGCTGGTGATATTGGGTGATGTTTTAAACCACGGGCCGCGTAATGCGCTTCCAGAAGGCTATGCGCCTGCGCAGGTTGCTGAACGGCTGAATGAGCTGGCATCGCGAATTATTGCGGTGCGTGGTAATTGCGATAGCGAAGTGGATCAGATGCTCCTGCATTTTCCGATGACTGCGCCGTGGCAGCAAATTCTGACAGAAAACCAGCGACTCTTTTTGACGCACGGACACCTTTTTGGCCCGCAAAATATGCCGGCGCTCAATGCGGGCGATGTTCTGGTTTATGGGCATACTCATCTGCCGGTTGCTGAGCGGCGCGAGGATATCTATCATTTCAATCCCGGCTCGGTAAGCATCCCGAAAGGGGGCTTTGCGGCAAGTTACGGGATTCTGGATGATAATGTTCTCAGCGTAATGGCACTCAATGATCAAAGTGTTATTGCACAGGTCGAGATTAATCCGTAATTTACCCCACAAACATAAACGCGCCGTAAGAGCGCCAGAAAAAAGAAGGTTTCCTGATGGTGGAACAGCGTCGTTTGGCAAGTACTGAATGGGTGGATATTGTGAATGAAGACAACGAAGTCATTGCACAGTCCAGCCGGGAACAAATGCGGGCGCAACGCTTACGCCATCGTGCAACGTATATCGTTGTGCATGATGGTATGGGCAAAATTCTGGTTCAACGTCGCACTGAGACAAAAGATTTTTTGCCCGGCATGCTGGATGCCACCGCAGGCGGTGTGGTTCAGGCTGACGAGCAGATGCTGGAATCAGCGCGTCGTGAAGCAGAAGAGGAACTGGGGATTGCGGGCGTGCCGTTTGCCGAGCATGGTCAGTTTTACTTTGAAGACCAGAACTGTCGCGTATGGGGTGGGTTGTTTAGCTGCGTTTCCCACGGACCGTTTGCGCTTCAGGAAGATGAGGTCAGTGAAGTTTGCTGGTTGACGCCGGAAGAAATTACCGCGCGCTGCGACGAATTTACACCGGACTCCCTGAAAGCCCTGGCGCTGTGGATGACCCGCAACGCCAAGAATGAAGGGGCGAAAGCCGAAAAGCAGGAAGAAGCTGAGTAAACTCTGTTCATCCGGCCTACTGCGTCGAGAAATCGAGTAGGCCGGACGCACACTTTTTAATGGTAACCCATCATCTGCGCGCCAATCACCACCACGCTGGACATAATAAACAGCAGTCCCAACAGCGTAGCACCTACCTTCAGCCAGTTACGAAAATCCACCCGACAAACGCCTAACGTAGCCATCAGAGATGCTGACGTCGGATAGATAATATGACTGAATCCGTCGCCAAACTGGAAGGCCAGGACCGTGACCTGACGGTTTACGCCAACCAGATCGCCCAGCGGTGCCAGTAGCGGCATGGTTAACGCAGCCTGACCAGAGCCGGAAGTGACGAAGAAATTAAATACTGCCTGGAACAATAGCATAAACCACGCCGCGATGGCGTTATCCAGCCCGCTGATGCCATTGGCAATGCTGTGCAGCAGAGTGTTTAACACGCTGGCTTCACCCGCCTCTCCATTACCGACCAGCAGTAAAATGCCTTTGGCAAAACCAACCAGCAGGGCAGGGGCAATCATCATTCGTGCACCCTCAGTGAATGAGGAGGCCATGATGTTGACCGTCATGCCGTTGAGCCGGAACACGACGCCGATAATGCCAATCACCAGACCCATCGTGAAGAACTGACTGGCGATCTCAGGAATAAACCACGCGTTGACGATAACGCCCCAGACAACCCAAATCATCACCGCGGTCAGCACCAGTAGCACTAACCAGTCGCCCAGCGTGAAGCGTCGTTCCACGACCTCGTCCTGCTGCTCGCGAAAGAAGCGGTCGGATTCATGTACCCGGGACAAAAGCGGATTCTTTTTGATACGCGCCGCATAGGCCAGCGTGAAGGTCAGCCCGATTAGTGTAGCGATCACCCAGACCGCGATGCGTAGCCCGGAACCAGAGAGCACCGGTACTCGCAATACCTTGCGCGACCACCACGCAAAATGGGTTCATCCATGAGCTGGCGAAACCAATCTGAGTCGCGATATAGGTAACCAGAACGGTGGTGATACTGTCGTAACCTAGCCGTACCATCAAAGGCGCGATGATAATGGCAAAGGCAACAGCCTCTTCCCCCATGCCAAACACCGCGCCGCCTAAGGAGAAGAGAATAAACAGCACTGGGATAAACAGGACCTCGTTGCCCCGCGTATGGCGAATGAGCGCCAGGATGCCGTTATCAATGGTGCCGGTACGCATAACGATGCCGAATGCACCGCCAATGACCAGCATAAACATAATGATGCCGACAGCAGTGCCGAATTTCGAGCCGGAGGTTAATCCTTCAAACGGGAAATTCATCAGGCCTGGGCGTTCATCTCCGGTGGTGAATAACTGCACCCGGTGATACTGCTCTTCACCTGCGTCGTTGGTCAGAATACGAAAGGAATGGGGGTCAACCACCTTACGGGTTTTGGTTTGTCCATCAACCTGATACTGAACTTCCTGGCTATCGAACATCCCGACGGGAACAACCCATGTTGCCAGACTGGTTAAAATGGCGACGAAAAAAATAATCACCAGCGTGTCGGGCATCGCCCATTTTTTAGCTGGCTGTGATTCTGTTACTGCTGACATGAAAGACTATCCCTGTTGCAACGCAAAAGAGAGTAAGTATGCGAACAGAAGAATGGTTATTCATTGATGCAGCGCATTCAGGCAAATATTTCAGATTATGCCAAAGGGGAAACAGACATAAAAAAACCGGAAATATCAGCTATTTCCGGTTTGATAAGCAGATGTGTTGCCGGATAAGAGATCCGGCACACTCGGCAGATTACTGCTGCTGGGAAGACTGGATCGCGGTCAGTGCGATGGTGTAGACGATATCGTCTACCAGCGCGCCACGAGACAGGTCGTTCACCGGCTTGCGCATACCCTGCAGCATCGGCCCGATGGAGATCAGGTCGGCAGAACGCTGTACCGCTTTGTAGGTGGTGTTACCGGTGTTCAGATCCGGGAAGATGAACACGGTAGCGCGACCTGCAACCGGAGAGTTCGGCGCTTTGGATTTCGCTACGTCAGCCATAACGGCGGCGTCGTACTGCAGCGGACCGTCGATCATCAGGTCAGGACGTTTTTCCTGCGCCAGACGGGTTGCTTCGCGAACTTTCTCTACGTCGCTACCTGCACCAGAAGTACCGGTGGAGTAAGAGAGCATCGCTACGCGCGGTTCGATACCGAAGGCAATTGCGGAATCAGCGGATTGAATCGCGATTTCTGCCAGCTGCTCTGCGGTCGGATCCGGGTTGATCGCGCAGTCGCCGTAAACGTAAACCTGATCCGGCAGCAGCATGAAGAACACGGAAGACACCAGGGAGCTACCCGGCGCAGTTTTGATCAGCTGCAGCGGCGGACGGATGGTGTTCGCGGTGGTGTGTACTGCACCAGAAACCAGGCCGTCAACGTCGTCTTGCTCCAGCATCAGGGTACCGAGAACCACGTTGTCTTCCAGCTGTTCGCGGGCAACGGTTTCGGTCATACCTTTGTTTTTACGCAGTTCGACCAGGCGAGCAACGTAGCTTTCGCGAACCACATCTGGATCAACGATTTCTACGCCAGCGCCCAGTTCAACACCCTGAGAGGCTGCAACGCGGGTGATCTCATCCGGGTTACCCAGCAGTACGCAGGTTGCGATACCACGTTCAGCACAGATGGCTGCTGCTTTAACGGTACGCGGTTCGTCGCCTTCCGGCAGAACAACGCGTTTGCCCGCTTTGCGCGCCAGCTCGGTCAACTGGTAACGGAACGCTGGCGGAGACAGACGACGGCTGCGCTCAGAGGTCGCAGTCAGGGATTCAATCCAGTCAGCGTTGATGTAGTTAGCAACGTATTCCTGGACTTTCTCAATGCGCTCGTGATCGTCAACCGGAACTTCCAGGTTGAAGCTCTGCAGGCTCAGAGAGGTCTGCCAGGTGTTGGTGTTTACCATGAATACCGGCAGGCCGGTTTCAAATGCACGTTCGCACAGTTTAGTGATGCGCGCGTCCATTTCGTAGCCGCCAGTCAGCAGCAGGGCACCGATTTCCACGCCGTTCATGGCCGCCAGGCATGCTGCAACCAGCACGTCAGGACGATCTGCGGAAGTTACCAGCAGGGAGCCTGCGCGGAAGTGTTCCAGCATGTGCGGAATGCTGCGTGCGCAGAACGTCACAGACTTCACGCGACGGGTGTTGATATCGCCTTCGTTAACGATGGTGGCGTTCAGGTGACGCGCCATATCGATTGCACGAGTAGCGATCAGATCGAAGCTCCATGGCACCGCGCCCAGAACCGGCAGTGGGCTGGATTCTTGCAGTTTAGCCGGATCAACTTTGATCACTTTCGCTTTGGAAGAGTCGTCGAAAATCTCGGACAGATCCGGGCGAGTACGGCCCTGCTCATCAACCGGTGCGTTCAGTTTGTTAACGATTACGCCGGTGATGTTGGTGTTTTTCGCGCCGCCGAAGCTGCTGCGAGTCAGTTCAATACGCTCGTTCAGCTGTTCTGGGGTGTCGGTACCCTGAGACATAACGAAGACGATTTCCGCGTTCAGCGTTTTCGCGATTTCGTAGTTCAGGGACTGCGCGAACTGATGTTTACGGGTTGGGACCAGGCCTTCAACCAGTACAACTTCAGCGTCTTTGGTGTTCGCGTGGTAGTTCGCGATGATCTCTTCCATCAGCACATCTTTCTGATTGCTGGACAGCAGAGATTCAACGTGGCTCATCTTCAGCGGCTCAGCGGCTGGCAGAGAAGAGTTAGCGCGGACGATGCTGGTAGTCTGGTCTGGCGCATCGCCACCGGCACGCGGTTGAGCAATCGGCTTAAAGACGCTCAGACGAACGCCTTTGCGTTCCATTGCGCGGATCACGCCAAGGCTGACGCTGGTCAGGCCGACGCTGGTTCCGGTAGGGATCAGCATAATAATACGGGACACGGTTTATCCTCTTTCGTTACCGCCAATTTAGACGGGTTACAAAACAGCACCGCCAGCTAGGCTGGCGGTGTGAAATCAGGCAGTCAGGCGGCTCGCGTCTTGCGCGATAACCAGTTCTTCGTTGGTTGGGATAACCAGCGCAGGACGGGTACCTTCTTTGTTGATGAAACCAGATTTGCCGAAACGTGCGGCCAGGTTACGTTCGTGGTCAACTTCAAAGCCCAGAACGCCCAATTTGCCCAGAGACAGTTCACGAACCATCGCTGCGTTTTCACCGATACCACCGGTGAAGACAACTGCATCCAGACGACCATCCATCAGCGCAGTGTAAGAACCGATGTATTTCGCCAGACGGTGGCAGTAAACGTCCATTGCACGTTTAGCGTCTTCTTTAGTAGCGTAGTTATCTTCAACATAACGGCAGTCGCTGGTGACTTCGGTCAGACCCAGCAGGCCGGACTCTTTGGTCAGCATTTTGTTGATCTGGTCAACGCTCATGCCCAGGGTATCGTGCAGGTGGAAGATGATCGCCGGGTCGATGTCACCGGAACGTGTACCCATCACCAGACCTTCCAGTGGGGTCAGACCCATGGAGGTATCAACACATTTACCGTTACGGATAGCAGATACAGAACCGCCGTTGCCCAGGTGGCAAGTGATGATGTTCAGCTCTTCAACCGGTTTGTTCAGTACTTTTGCCGCTTCCTGAGTGACGAAGAAGTGGCTGGTACCGTGTGCGCCGTAACGACGAACGCCGTGTTCTTTGTAGAGGCTGTACGGCAGAGCATAGAGGTAAGACTCTTCCGGCATAGTCTGATGGAACGCGGTGTCGAATACAGCCACGTTTTTGTCTTTCAGATTAGGGAAGGATTTCAGCGCTTCTGCGATACCGATCAGGTGAGCCGGGTTATGCAGCGGTGCGAAAGAGGCAGAATCTTTGATGCCCTGAATAACGGAATCATCGATAACCACAGAGCTGGTGTACTTCTCACCGCCGTGTACGATACGGTGACCAATAGCGGTCAATTGCGCAGACAATTCTGGTTTTTGTGCCAGAATAGTGTTAACGATAAAGTTCAGCGCTTCACTGTGAGCGGCGCCTGCACCTAAAGCCGCTTCTTGTTTACCGCCGTCCATTTTCCACTTGATACGTGCTTCTGGGAGATGGAAACATTCGGCTAAACCAGAGAGGTATTCTTCACCGTTTACTGCATCGATGATGGCAAATTTCAGTGAGGAGCTACCGCAGTTCAGAACCAGTACTAACTTACTCGACATGGAAGTACCTATTTATGATACGTGGCTAAAAAAACGTCAGGGAGTCATAGAGCGTAGCGCATGATGACACCGACGTTTATGATTAACATCATGCGCCATAGTCTTTTTGGGCACGATGGAATAAATACCTTTGAGTCTATGTCATTTTGCGTATTTTTCAGGCAATGGCATAATGTATGCCAATTTGACGACTCAATGATTTTGGACTACAGGCCTTACAGGCCGGCACAGGATACCTGAATGTGGGTATCAAAGACAAAATGTTTTGAACGATGTCCCTTGTAGTTGTTGTTTTGCACAAATTTTTTAATTTTTATATGTGAAGTTGAGGTAACCGCCATGTCGACACCGGATAATCGCTCCGTCAATTTTTTTAGCTTGTTTCGCCGGGGGCAGCACTATGCAAAGACGTGGCCAATGGAAAAGCGCCTTGCGCCCGTGTTTGTTGAGAACCGCGTGATCCGCATGACGCGTTACGCGATCCGTTTTATGCCGCCTATCGCCGTCTTCACCTTATGTTGGCAAATTGCGTTAGGGGGGCAGTTGGGCCCGGCCGTGGCGACTGCGCTGTTTGCGCTTAGCCTGCCGATGCAGGGGATGTGGTGGCTGGGAAAACGTTCTGTAACGCCGCTGCCGCCTTCAATTCTCAATTGGTTCTACGAAGTTCGGGGTAAATTGCAAGAAGCTGGGCAGGCGCTCTCTCCGGTAGAAGGAAAGCCGGATTACCAGGCGCTGGCTGACACGCTTAAGCGCGCCTTCAAACAACTGGATAAAACTTTCCTTGATGATTTGTAATTGACCCCTGATTACGCATATAAAAGAAGGCACATGATGCCTTCTTTTTTTTCATCGCAGTAGTAGTGATACAGGAGTCCCAAATGGAAATGACCAACGCTCAACGTCTGATTTTGTCGAATCAGTACAAAATGATGACTATGCTCGATCCAACTAACGCCGAGCGTTATCGTCGTTTGCAGACGATTATTGAACGCGGTTACGGCTTGCAGATGCGTGAGCTGGATCGTGAGTTTGGTGAGCTGACGGAAGAAACCTGTCGTACGATTATCGATATTATGGAGATGTATCACGCATTACATGTGTCCTGGACTAATCTTAAGGATGCACAGGCTATTGATGAGCGTCGCGTGACCTTCCTCGGTTTTGACGCTGCAACGGAAGCCCGTTTCCTCGGGTATGTTCGTTTTATGGTCAATGTGGAAGGTCGTTACACCCACTTTGATGCGGGTACGCATGGCTTCAACGCCCAGACCCCAATGTGGGAAAAATATCAGCGTATGCTGAATGTTTGGCACTCTTGCCCGCGTCAGTATCACCTGAGCTCGAATGAAATTAACCAAATCATTAATGCCTGAGGGGGCGAGCGTGCAGTGCAAAGGTTTTCTGTTTGATCTGGATGGAACGCTGGTCGATTCCTTACCCGCAGTAGAGCGTGCGTGGTGCAACTGGGCCGATCGCTTCGGCCTCGATCACGCCGAGGTACTCGGCTTTATTCATGGTAAGCAGGCCATTACCTCCCTGCGACACTTTATGGTGGGCAAGTCTGAGGCAGAGATCGCCGCGGAATTTACCCGTCTGGAGCAGATCGAAGCGACGGAAACTGCCGGGATCACCGCGCTGCCGGGGGCTGTTGATTTACTCAACCATCTCAATAAAGCGGGTATTCCATGGGCGATTGTGACCTCCGGCTCCATGCCGGTCGCACGGGCGCGCCATCGTGTTGCTGGGCTTCCTGCTCCTGAAGTGTTTGTCACCGCCGAGCGGGTAAAGAGAGGGAAACCAGAACCAGACGCGTATCTGTTAGGCGCTCAGCTTCTGGGCCTGGCACCGCAGGAATGTGCAGTGGTGGAAGATGCCCCCGCCGGGGTGCTTTCAGGACTGGCGGCTGGGTGTCATGTCATCGCGGTTAACGCGCCAGCGGATACGCCGCGTCTGGACGAGGTGGATTTTTCGCTGACCAGTCTGGAGCATATTTCTGTGACCAAACAACCCAACGGAAATGTGGTCGTTATAAGAAATACCTGATCATGATTTAGCCCCAGATTGTTGGGGCTTTTTTATGGCAGAATCAGTCCATCCCTCTCATTTAACAAGGATATGTTGTGAACGGTGAATTGATATGGGTTCTCTCATTGCTGGCGATTGCCGTCGTCTTGTTTGCAACTGGCAGAGTGCGTATGGACGCGGTCGCTTTGCTGGTCATTATTGCCTTTGTTCTGAGTGGAACATTGAGCATCACAGAGGCTTTTTCCGGGTTCAGCGATCCTAACGTTATTTTGATAGCGGCTTTATTCATTATCGGCGACGGCCTGGTGCGTACCGGGGTGGCGACGGTAATGGGCGCCTGGCTGGTGAAGGTGGCTGGCAGCAGTGAAGTGAAAATGCTGGTGTTGCTGATGATAACCGTAGCCGGACTCGGCGCCTTCATGAGTTCGACCGGTGTGGTCGCCATCTTTATTCCGGTTGTCTTAAGCGTTTCCATGCGCATGCAAATCTCCCCCTCACGCCTGATGATGCCATTGAGCTTTGCCGGATTGATAAGCGGCATGATGACGCTGGTGGCAACGCCGCCGAACCTGGTCGTCAACAGTGAATTGTTACGTGAAGGACTTAACGGTTTTAGCTTTTTTAGCGTAACCCCACTGGGGCTGGTGGTGTTGGTACTCGGCATAATTTATATGCTGGTGATGCGTTTTATGCTGAAAGGCGAAGACTCCGGGCAGCCGGGAGACGGCTGGAAGCGCCGGACCTTTCGCGACCTGATTAAAGAATATCGCCTGACAGGACGTGCTCGTCGCCTGGCGATTCGCCCGGGTTCTCCCATGATTGGCCAACGTCTGGATGACCTGAAATTGCGTGAGCGCTACGGGGCAAACGTGATTGGTGTTGAACGCTGGCGGCGTTTTCGCCGCGTGATTGTTGATGTTAACGGGGTTTCTGAGTTCCGTGCCCGTGACGTATTGCTGATCGATATGTCAGCGGCCGACGTTGACCTGCGTGAATTTTGCAGCGAGCAACTGTTGGAGCCAATGGTGCTGCGTGGCGAATACTTCTCTGAGCAGGCGCTTGATGTGGGTATGGCCGAGATTTCATTGATCCCTGAATCGGAATTGATCGGCAAAACGGTACGGGAAATCGCCTTTCGCACACGTTATGGTCTGAATGTCGTCGGACTGAAGCGTGATGGTGCGGCGCTGGACGGGGCGGTCGTCAATGAGCCGCTGCTGATGGGCGATATTATTCTGGTGGTGGGTAACTGGAAACTCATCACTTTGTTGGGGCAAAAAGGGCGCGATTTCGTGGTGCTGAATATGCCCGTGGAAGTTAGTGAAGCCTCCCCGGCGCACAGCCAGGCGCCGCATGCGATTTTCTGTCTGGTGCTGATGGTCGCGTTAATGCTCACCGATGAAATTCCTAATACGGTTGCCGCGATTATCGCCTGTTTGCTGATGGGAAAATTCCGTTGCATTGATGCCGAAAGCGCCTATAAAGCCATTCACTGGCCAAGTATTATTTTGATTGTCGGAATGATGCCCTTTGCGCTGGCATTACAGAAAACGGGTGGTGTTGATCTGGTGGTTAAAGGGTTAATGGACGTTGGTGGAGGGTACGGCCCGTATATGATGCTGGGCTGCCTGTTCGTGCTGTGCGCGACCATTGGGTTATTTATCTCTAACACTGCGACGGCGGTACTGATGGCGCCGATTGCGCTGGCGGCAGCAAAGTCTATGGGCGTTTCGCCGTATCCTTTTGCGATGGTGATTGCGATGGCGGCTTCCGCAGCCTTTATGACGCCAGTTTCTTCACCGGTAAACACACTGGTGCTCGGGCCGGGTAACTACAGCTTTAGCGATTTCGTAAAAATTGGCGTGCCGTTTACCATCATTGTGATGGTGGTGTGCGTGGTGATGATCCCGATGCTGTTTCCGTTTTGATTTTTATGTGCCGGATGGCGGCTAACGCCTTATCCGGCCTACAAAGGTAACGTTGTCGCAAACTTACAATGGAGAATCCTGACTGATTTCATCTAAGGAGAGGTGAAAACTCGGGACGAACACGTCCATAAAGTAGTCCATCTCTTCGCTTCGTCGTGACTCCAGCGTTTTTTCCAGACGTGTTTTCGCCAGCAGAAATTCGTTGTTACCGGCGGAGAGTTCTTCCAGGCACTTCAGATACGCGCACAGGGCATCGGCCTGTTTAACAATCGACCTCTCTTCTTCGCTTAAGGCATGTTCATCAATGAGTGGCGCAAAAATATCGCGCAGCTCATCAGGAACCATATCGACCAGTTTTTGTTGGGCAATTTTCTCTATCGCTTTATATTCCTGAGCAATCTGCGAGTTAAAATATTTCACTGGGGTAGGGAGATCGCCGGTTAACACCTCTGACGCATCGTGATACATCGCCAGCAGGGCAATACGCTCAGCATTAACCTGACCACCAAATTTACGGTTTTTAATTGCGGCCAGCGCATGGGCAACCATGGCAACCTGCAGACTGTGTTCGGACACGTTTTCGGTGCGCACGTTGCGCATCAGCGGCCAGCGGTTAATGAGTTTCAGACGGGAGAGGTGGGCAAAAAAGTGGCTCTGCTTCATAACGACCCTTACTCAGTGACTTCAGTAACGGTATTTTGCGCAGAGAGTGCTACCGGATGCAAACCCGGCAGCACTTTGCGTGGTTACAGCTGGCGATACCCTGACAGGAAACGCTCAAATTTACTCAGCGACATTTCGATATCGTCAATACGCGGTAGCGTGACGATGCGGAAATGATCCGGCCACGGCCAGTTGAATGCCGTCCCCTGGACCAGCAGTACTTTTTCCTGCAACAGGAAGTCGAGTACCATCTTCTGGTCGTCATGAATATTGAAGCGTTTAGCATCAATTTTCGGGAACATATACAGCGCACCGCGCGGTTTTACGCAAGAGACGCCGGGGATGTCATTAAGCAGTTCCCAGGCGCGGTTACGTTGCTCATACAGACGTCCGCCAGGCATGATGAATTCGCTGATGCTCTGATATCCACCCAGTGCGGTTTGAATGGCATGTTGTGCCGGAACGTTGGCACACAGGCGCATAGAAGCCAGCATCTCAAGGCCTTCGATATACCCTTTGGCATGTTTCTTCGGTCCGTTCAGTACCATCCAGCCCTGGCGGAAACCGGCAACACGATAGGTTTTTGACAGGCCGTTAAAGGTAATAGTCAGCAGGTCAGGGGCCATTGCCGCAATTGAGTGGTGCTCGGCGTCATCGTAAAGAATTTTGTCGTAAATCTCGTCCGCAAAGATGATGAGATTGTTTTGGCGGGCAATCTCAACAATCTCCATCAGCAGCTCTTTAGAATACACCGCGCCAGTAGGGTTGTTTGGGTTGATGATGACGATCCCACGGGTACGCGGCGTAATTTTGGCGCGGATATCATCCAGGTCCGGGAACCAGTCTGACGATTCGTCACACAGGTAGTGCACGGCATTACCACCAGAGAGCGAAACCGCCGCCGTCCACAGTGGATAATCAGGTGCAGGAACCAGCATTTCGTCCCCACTGTTTAGCAATGCCTGCATGGCCTGCACAATCAATTCAGATACGCCGTTACCGATATAGATATCTTCCACGGTTACGTCGCGCATCCCACGGGCCTGGTAATGCTGCATGATTGCTTTGCGGGCTGAATAAAGGCCTTTGGAATCGCAATATCCTTGCGCAGTTGGCAAATTGCGGATCACATCCACCAAAATTTCATCTGGCGCTTCAAACCCGAAAGGCGCAGGGTTGCCGATGTTCAGTTTCAGAACTTTGTTGCCTTCTTCTTCCAGGCGCTTTGCTTCCTTCAGAACCGGGCCGCGAATGTCATAACAGACGTTTTCTAATTTGCTGGATTTTTCAATGGGGGACATGAACGTTGACCTTTTTAGCTGTGAATGCCACTCCCTGCCGTGGAAGTCAGCCCAGCACAATGTACTCCCACG
Organism: Citrobacter sp. Cpo109; assembly: GCF_030332565.1. Classification (NCBI taxonomy): domain Bacteria; kingdom Pseudomonadati; phylum Pseudomonadota; class Gammaproteobacteria; order Enterobacterales; family Enterobacteriaceae; genus Citrobacter; species Citrobacter sp. Cpo109. The sequence goes on along the minus strand of NZ_JAOWHQ010000053.1, from coordinate 53,346 downwards.
ACGGTGAGTTTTGAAGGGTCTTTGGTAGAAGATTTTGGAAAGCAGGAGGATTATAATTCACTGTTAATAACTAAATAATATGATTTTTGTAGAGTAATAATCTGGGTTGTTGGGTTTTTTGTGGTTTATATTTTGCTTTGTTAGTGTGGGTGTGGTGATTTGTCTGGCCTAAAAATGTTAGGCCTGTAAAGAAAAAGGTAGTCGAGATCTCAGCTGAATGGCGTAATTCGAAAATACTGAGGTTTTGCCTGCGAAATCTGTTATCGGTCTGATCTCTGCGTGATGCGGTGTGAATCCATTGTTAAGCATAATTAATGAATTGAGAGATTCTTAATTAATTATTATTTATTATTTAAACGACATCAAATTGAGTGGGCCAATAATACGAAAACCGTTGCGCTGACATAACACCAATTTGCCCGGAATTATTCGCGATAACACTTATAAATATAGTGGTTTTAGGTTAAGATAACTCCTATGAAATGGTGTGTAGTACGAATTTTACGATAATTCAAATGTTTGTTGGTTGTTCCTAACATCCTGAAAAGTTAGTTTTTAATGTGTAAATTATTGTTCGTTAACTATTTTTTAAATTTACAAAATTTACATGTTTCCCATTAGTCAGAATCATCCAGCAGCTAAAAATACGGCTCTTTCTCGTTGCTATATTCCGATGAATATCACGGGTATTAAAATAGCTCAGAAAGAGAATTGTTTCGTTTGTTAAACCAAATACATCCTTATTTTCACTTGGTTACACTAAGCGAAACTGAAGGGAGGCACATTACAAATGGAGTTGTTTGATTCTGAATGCACAGCATTAACCCGGTATGACCCGCGAGTAAGTGAAAAACTATGATAAATGCAAATCGTCCGATAATTAACCTCGACCTCGATCTGCTGAGAACCTTTGTTGCTGTTGCCGACCTGAATACCTTTGCGGCTGCGGCAGCTGCGGTATGTCGAACTCAGTCTGCGGTAAGTCAGCAAATGCAGCGTCTTGAACAACTTGTGGGGAAAGAGTTGTTCGCGCGCCATGGACGCAACAAACTGCTGACCGAACATGGTATCCAGTTGTTGGGTTACGCCAGGAAAATACTGCGATTTAATGATGAGGCATGCTCATCATTGATGTTTAACAATCTTCAGGGGGTGTTAACTATCGGTGCTTCTGATGAATCCGCCGATACCATACTCCCTTTTCTGCTTAACCGTATAAGTTCGGTTTATCCGAAACTTGCACTGGATGTAAGAGTGAAACGCAATGCCTACATGGTGGAGATGCTTAAGTCGCAAGAAGTGGATTTAGTGGTCACCACTAACCGACCTGGCGATTTTGAGTGCCTGAATTTGCGGACTTCACCGACGCACTGGTATTGCGCAGCCGAATATATCCTGCAAAAAGGGGAACCGGTGCCGTTAGTTCTGCTGGACGATCCCAGCCCGTTTCGCGATATCGTGCTAGCGACGTTGAATGCAGCACAGATCCCGTGGCGTCTGGCCTATGTCGCTTCAACATTGCCTGCGGTCCGCGCGGCGGTAAAAGCAGGGCTGGGCGTTACTGCCCGTCCTGTCGAAATGATGAGCCCTGATTTACGCGTACTGGGTGCGGCAGACGGATTGCCACCTCTGCCTGATACCGAGTATCTGCTGTGCAGCGATCCGGCCACGCAAAATGAATTAGCTCAGGTTATCTTTAAGTCGATGCAGACATATCAAAATCCTTGGCAATACAATCAGTTTACCCCTGAAGGGGGAGATGACTCGCTGATTGTTGAGGGCGACTTTGAGTAAAGCGTCACAAAAAAACGTTTTAAAATGTAAGTGTAAAAAAGAGCCACTGATGATGAAAAAACATCCAGCGGCTCTTTTTTTATGCAAATATTACTGCTTTCTGTTCATTCATATACTAAAACTTAACAAAATCAGCAGGTAAAAAAACTGACTGACAATAGGATGAAAAATAATCAGCTGAGTTGTTAAATGTTTCCATGTTAAAAAACTAGAGAAATTGTTGCTGTTTTTTATGGTGAATTAACAAAAGCGTGTCACAGATCAAGAAAATACTCCCATTTAGGGGGAGGCATCTGGGTGAATTCCTGTCAAAATAGACGTGTATTATCTTTTTTACTTCACTACGGACACGATTCAACAACATTAAAAATGACCGATGATGCAATCGAAATAGGTCTAAAGAGCACTTTATGTTAATGAAGTTGGAACAGTGTAAAATAATGTGAAGAAACTTTTGTTAAAGTTGACAAAAGGTTATAGAAAGGAGTAAAAAACCCCATCAATTAGCTGTATAAAATGATTTTTCACAGTGATTGTAAGGTTTTTTTTATTCCTCCCCATGAATCGATGTGGCGTTCATCTGCCGAAAAGAGCAGAGAATTTGGCGCTACTTTTGATGAGTAAGCAATGAGTATGTCAACATCCACTGAAATCATCGCTCATCACTGGGCATTCGCTATCTTTCTTATCGTTGCCATTGGCCTGTGCTGCCTGATGCTCGTCGGCGGCTGGTTTTTAGGGGGTCGCGCACGCGCGAGATCTAAAAACGTGCCGTTTGAATCAGGTATCGACTCGGTCGGCACCGCCCGCCTGCGCCTGTCTGCCAAGTTTTATCTGGTAGCCATGTTCTTCGTTATCTTCGACGTTGAAGCGCTGTATCTGTTCGCATGGTCAACTTCTATCCGTGAAAGCGGCTGGATTGGCTTTGTGGAAGCTGCAATTTTTATTTTTGTGTTACTGGCAGGTCTGGTTTATCTGGTGCGTATTGGCGCGCTGGACTGGACGCCCGCGCGTTCACGCCGCGAGCGTATGAACCCGGAAACGAACAGTATCGCTAATCGTCAACGCTAACCGCGAGGCATTAAGATGGATTATACGCTCACCCGCATAGATCCTAACGGTGAGAACGACCGTTACCCCCTGCAAAAACAGGAGATCGTAACCGACCCCCTGGAACAAGAAGTTAACAAAAACGTGTTCATGGGCAAACTGCATGACATGGTTAACTGGGGCCGTAAAAACTCAATTTGGCCATATAACTTTGGCCTTTCCTGCTGCTACGTTGAGATGGTGACCTCGTTTACCGCCGTGCACGATGTGGCCCGTTTTGGTGCGGAAGTACTGCGTGCATCGCCGCGTCAGGCTGACCTGATGGTCGTAGCCGGAACCTGCTTTACCAAAATGGCGCCAGTTATTCAGCGCCTCTACGATCAGATGCTGGAACCGAAATGGGTTATTTCCATGGGCGCATGCGCCAACTCCGGCGGTATGTACGACATCTATTCTGTGGTGCAGGGCGTTGATAAATTTATTCCGGTCGATGTGTACATCCCGGGATGTCCGCCGCGCCCAGAAGCGTATATGCAGGCTCTGATGCTGCTGCAAGATTCCATTGGCAAAGAACGCCGTCCGCTCTCCTGGGTGGTTGGCGATCAGGGCGTTTATCGCGCCAATATGCAGTCAGAACGCGAGCGTAAACGCGGCGAACGTATTGCTGTAACGAATCTTCGTACACCAGACGAGATTTAATTTGCGCCTGTCGGCAGCAGCACTTCCTTCGCTTATCACTATATAAATAGCGCGAAGCACTGCCGACCACCACGGACCATTTGCAATGGTGAACAATATGACCGACTTAACCGCGCAAGACGCCGTATGGCAAACACGGGATCACCTTGATGACCCGGTCATTGGCGAACTGCGCAACCGTTTTGGGCCGGATGCCTTTACCGTTCAGGCGACTCGCACCGGGGTACCCGTTGTTTGGGTCAAGCGTGAACAATTACTGGAAGTTGGCGATTTCTTAAAGAGACTGCCGAAACCTTACGTCATGCTGTTTGACTTACACGGCATGGACGAACGTCTGCGTACGCACCGCGAAGGGTTACCTGCCGCGGATTTTTCCGTTTTCTATCACCTGATTTCCATTGAACGCAATCGCGATATCATGCTCAAGGTGGCTTTGTCTGAAAACGATCTGCGCGTACCGACCTTCACCAAACTGTTCCCGAACGCCAACTGGTACGAGCGTGAAACCTGGGAAATGTTTGGCATCGATATCGAAGGTCACCCGCACCTGACGCGTCTGCTGATGCCGCATACCTGGGAAGGTCATCCGCTGCGTAAAGACTACCCGGCGCGTGCGACCGAATTTGATCCGTTTGAGCTGACTAAAGCCAAACAGGATCTGGAAATGGAAGCGCTGACCTTCAAACCTGAAGATTGGGGTATGAAGCGTAGTACCGAAAACGAGGACTTCATGTTCCTCAACCTCGGTCCTAACCACCCGTCTTCTCACGGTGCTTTCCGTATTGTGCTGCAGCTTGATGGCGAAGAAATCGTCGACTGCGTACCTGACATCGGCTACCACCACCGTGGCGCTGAAAAGATGGGTGAACGTCAGTCCTGGCACAGCTACATTCCGTACACCGACCGTATTGAGTACCTCGGCGGCTGCGTAAACGAAATGCCTTACGTACTGGCCGTTGAGAAGCTGGCTGGTATCACCACGCCGGATCGCGTCAACGTGATTCGCGTGATGTTGTCCGAACTGTTCCGTATCAACAGCCACCTGCTGTACATCTCCACGTTCATTCAGGACGTCGGCGCGATGACCCCGGTATTCTTCGCCTTTACCGACCGTCAGAAAATCTATGACGTGGTGGAAGCGATCACCGGTTTCCGTATGCACCCGGCCTGGTTCCGTATCGGCGGTGTGGCACACGATCTGCCGCGCGGTTGGGACAAGCTGCTGCGTGACTTCCTCGACTGGATGCCAAAACGTCTGGATTCTTACGAGAAAGCCGCACTGCGTAACACCATTCTGAAAGGCCGTTCGCAGGGCGTTGCCGCTTACGGTAAGAAAGAAGCGCTGGACTGGGGTTGTACCGGTGCTGCGCTGCGCGCGACCGGTATTGATTTCGACGTGCGTAAAGCGCGTCCGTACTCTGGCTACGAAAACTTTGACTTTGAAGTCCCGGTTGGCGGCGGCGTGTCCGACTGCTATACCCGCGTGATGCTGAAAGTTGAAGAGCTGCGCCAGAGTCTGCGCATCCTTGAGCAGTGCCTCAATAACATGCCGGAAGGCCCGTTCAAAGCGGATCACCCGCTGACGACGCCGCCGCCGAAAGAGCGCACGCTGCAACATATCGAAACCCTTATCACCCACTTCCTGCAGGTTTCGTGGGGTCCGGTTATGCCGGCAAACGAGTCCTTCCAGATGGTGGAAGCGACTAAGGGTATCAACAGTTACTACCTGACCAGCGATGGCAGCACCATGAGTTACCGTACCCGTATCCGCACCCCGAGCTATGCGCACCTGCAGCAGATCCCGGTAGCGGTACGTGGCAGCCTGGTGTCCGACTTAATCGTCCATCTGGGTAGTATCGATTTTGTTATGTCAGATGTGGACCGCTAATTATGCACGAGAATCAACAACCACAAACCGAGGCTTTTGAGCTGAGTGCGGCTGAGCGTGAAGCGATTGAGCACGAAAAGCACCACTACGAAGACCCGCGTGCGGCGTCCATTGAAGCGCTGAAAATCGTTCAGAAACAGCGTGGCTGGGTGCCGGATGGGGCGATCTACGCGATCGCTGATGTGCTGGGTATTCCGGCAAGCGATGTAGAAGGTGTTGCCACGTTCTACAGCCAGATCTTCCGCCAGCCGGTAGGTCGCCACGTGATCCGCTATTGCGACAGCGTGGTGTGCCATATCAACGGCTACCAGGGGATTCAGGCCGCGCTTGAGAAAAAACTCAACATCAAGCCGGGGCAGACGACCTTTGATGGTCGCTTTACGCTGCTGCCGACCTGTTGCCTGGGGAACTGCGATAAAGGGCCAAATATGATGATCGATGAGGATACTCACGCTCACCTGACCCCGGAAGGCATTCCCGAACTACTGGAGCGGTATAAATGAAAGACATTATCCGTACTCCCGAAACCCATCCGCTGACCTGGCGTCTGCGTGATGACAAACAGCCGGTCTGGCTGGACGAATACCGTAGCAAGAACGGCTACGAAGGTGCGCGTAAGGCCCTGACCGGGCTGTCACCGGACGAAATCGTTAATCAGGTAAAAGACGCTGGCCTGAAAGGGCGCGGCGGCGCGGGCTTTTCCACCGGTCTGAAGTGGAGCCTGATGCCGAAAGACGAATCCATGAACATCCGTTACCTGCTGTGTAACGCCGATGAAATGGAGCCGGGCACCTATAAAGACCGTCTGCTGATGGAACAGCTGCCGCACCTGCTGGTGGAAGGCATGCTGATTTCCGCGTTTGCGCTGAAAGCGTACCGTGGTTACATCTTCCTGCGCGGTGAATATATCGAAGCCGCCGTGCATCTGCGTCGCGCGATCGCCGAAGCGACCGAAGCCGGTCTGCTTGGTAAAAACATCATGGGCACTGGTTTCGACTTCGAACTGTTTGTCCACACCGGGGCAGGGCGTTACATCTGCGGTGAAGAAACCGCGCTGATCAACTCCCTCGAAGGTCGCCGTGCTAACCCTCGTTCCAAGCCGCCGTTCCCGGCAAGCTCTGGCGCATGGGGCAAACCGACCTGCGTAAACAACGTCGAAACCCTGTGTAACGTACCGGCTATCCTCGCGAACGGCGTGGAGTGGTACCAGAACATTTCGAAGAGCAAAGACGCGGGCACCAAGCTGATGGGCTTCTCTGGTCGCGTGAAGAATCCTGGCCTGTGGGAACTGCCTTTCGGTACTACCGCGCGTGAGATCCTCGAAGATTACGCGGGTGGCATGCGCGATGGGCTGAAGTTTAAAGCCTGGCAGCCTGGCGGCGCAGGGACTGACTTCCTGACCGAAGCACACCTCGATCTGCCGATGGAATTCGAAAGCATTGGTAAAGCAGGTAGCCGTCTGGGCACCGCGCTGGCCATGGCTGTCGATCACGAGATTGGCATGGTTCCTTTGGTGCGTAACCTCGAAGAGTTCTTTGCCCGCGAGTCTTGCGGCTGGTGTACGCCGTGCCGTGACGGTCTGCCGTGGAGTGTGAAAATTCTGCGCGCGCTGGAGCGTGGCGAAGGCCAGCCAGGGGATATCGAGACACTTGAGCAACTGTGTCGTTTCCTCGGCCCGGGTAAAACCTTCTGTGCACACGCACCGGGCGCAGTGGAACCGCTGCAGAGCGCCATTAAATATTTCCGCGAAGAATTCGAAGCTGGCATCAAGCAGACCTTCAGCAATACCCATGCGATTGGTGGTATTCAGCCGAACCTGCTGAAAGAGCGCTGGTGATTACAGGGTTAGCCCTGTATCGCGATAAGAAATTCGATTAACGCTCGGTTACGACCGAGCCAACTGGAAGCATGCTGACTATGGCTACGATTCATGTAGACGGCAAAGAATATGAGGTCAACGGAGCGGACAACCTGCTGGAAGCTTGTCTGTCTCTCGGCCTTGATATTCCGTACTTTTGCTGGCACCCGGCGCTGGGAAGCGTCGGTGCTTGCCGCCAGTGTGCGGTGAAGCAATATCAAAACGCGGAAGACACGCGTGGTCGCCTGGTGATGTCTTGTATGACACCGGCCACCGAAGGCACCTTTATTTCTATTGATGACGAAGAAGCGAAACAGTTCCGCGAAAGCGTCGTGGAGTGGTTGATGACTAACCACCCGCACGACTGTCCGGTCTGTGAAGAGGGCGGCAACTGCCACCTGCAGGATATGACCGTCATGACTGGTCACAGCTTCCGTCGCTACCGCTTCACGAAGCGTACTCACCGTAACCAGGACCTGGGGCCGTTCATCTCTCACGAAATGAACCGCTGCATCGCCTGCTATCGCTGCGTACGTTACTACAAAGATTATGCCGATGGCGCGGATCTGGGCGTCTATGGCGCACATGACAACGTCTACTTCGGTCGCCCGGAAGACGGTACGCTCGAAAGCGAGTTCTCTGGTAACCTGGTAGAAATTTGCCCGACCGGCGTCTTCACTGATAAAACGCACTCCGAGCGTTATAACCGTAAATGGGACATGCAGTTTGCGCCGAGCATCTGCCAGCAGTGTTCCATCGGCTGTAACACCAGCCCGGGTGAACGCTACGGTGAACTGCGTCGTATCGAAAACCGTTATAACGGTACCGTTAACCACTACTTCCTCTGCGACCGTGGTCGTTTTGGCTATGGTTACGTGAACCTGAAAGACCGTCCACGTCAGCCGGTACAGCGTCGTGGCGATGACCTGATCACGCTGAACGCCGAGCAGGCGATGCAGGGCGCGGCAGATATTCTGCGTCAGTCGAAGAAAGTAATTGGTATCGGCTCCCCGCGCGCCAGCGTTGAAAGTAACTTCGCGCTGCGTGAACTGGTGGGTGCGGAAAACTTCTATACCGGTATCGCCCAGGGCGAGCAGGAACGTCTGCAACTGGCACTGAGCGTGCTGCGTGACGGCGGGATTCATACTCCGGCACTGCGCGAAATCGAATCTTATGATGCGGTTCTGGTGCTGGGCGAAGATGTCACCCAGACCGGCGCACGCGTTGCGCTGGCAGTGCGTCAGGCGGTGAAAGGTAAAGCGCGTGAAATGGCGGCGGCACAGAAAGTGGCTGACTGGCAGATCGCAGCAATCCTTAACATCGGCCAGCGTGCTAAGCACCCGCTGTTCGTTACCAACGTCGATAACACCCGTCTGGATGACATCGCCGCATGGACCTATCGTGCACCGGTTGAAGATCAGGCGCGTTTAGGTTTCGCTATCGCTCATGCGCTGGATAACAATGCTCCGGCGGTTGACGGTATCGACCGTGACCTGCAGAACAAAATTGACGTTATCGTTCAGGCACTGGCCGGGGCGAAGAAACCACTGATTATTTCCGGCACCAACGCTGGTAGCGCCGAAGTGATTCAGGCGGCTGCCAACGTGGCGAAGGCGCTGAAAGGCCGTGGCGCAGACGTTGGCATCACCATGATTGCTCGCTCTGTTAACAGCATGGGCCTGGGTATGATTGGCGGTGGTTCCCTTGACGATGCGCTGACCGAGCTGGAAACAGGTCGTGCTGACGCCGTTGTGGTGCTGGAGAATGACCTGCATCGCCATGCTTCAGCAACGCGTGTGAACGCTGCGCTGGCGAAAGCACCTCTGGTACTGGTCATTGACCATCAGCGTACGGCAATTATGGAAAACGCTCATCTGGTGCTTTCCGCCGCAAGCTTCGCTGAAAGCGATGGTACGGTGATTAACAACGAAGGCCGCGCCCAGCGTTTCTTCCAGGTTTATGATCCGTCCTACTACGACAGTAACACTATCATGCTGGAAAGCTGGCGCTGGCTGCATTCGCTGCACAGCACCGTGCAGAGCCGTGAAGTGGACTGGACGCAGCTCGACCACGTTATCGATGCGGTCGTTGAGAAGCTGCCGCAACTGGCGGGTATCAAAGATGCCGCGCCGGACGCAACCTTCCGTATCCGTGGACAGAAACTGGCACGTGAACCGCACCGCTACAGCGGTCGTACCGCAATACGCGCCAACATCAGCGTACACGAACCGCGCCAGCCGCAGGACAAAGACACCATGTTCGCCTTCTCTATGGAAGGGAACAACCAACCGTCTGCGCCGCGTTCACAAATTCCGTTTGCCTGGGCTCCAGGCTGGAACTCCCCACAGGCGTGGAACAAGTTCCAGGATGAAGTGGGCGGTAAACTGCGTCATGGCGATCCGGGTGTGCGCCTGATCGAAGCTTCTGCGGATGGTATGGATTACTTCACTACCGTTCCGGCGAGCTTCCAGGCTCAGGATGGTCAGTGGCGTATCGCGCCGTACTACCATTTGTTTGGCAGTGACGAAATGTCCCAGCGTGCGCCGGTCTTCCAGACCCGTATGCCGCAGCCGTACATCAAACTCAACCCGGCTGATGCCGCGAAGTTGGGTGTTAATGCCGGTACGCGCGTTTCTTTCAGCTACGATGGCAACACGGTTACATTGCCGGTTGAAATAGCCGAAGGATTAACGGCAGGGCAGGTTGGTTTGCCGATGGGTATGCCTGGCATCGCGCCGGTTTTGGCTGGTGCGCGTCTTGAGGATCTGCAGGAGGCACAACAATGAGTTGGATTACACCCGATCTGATTGAGATCCTGCTGAGCATTCTCAAAGCGGTCGTGATCCTGCTGGTGGTGGTCACCTGCGGGGCATTCATGAGCTTTGGCGAACGTCGTCTGCTGGGTCTGTTCCAGAACCGTTACGGACCGAACCGTGTTGGCTGGGGCGGTTCGCTCCAGCTGGTTGCGGACATGATCAAGATGTTCTTTAAAGAAGACTGGATCCCGAAATTCTCGGATCGCGTCATCTTTACCCTGGCACCTATGATCGCCTTCACCTCGCTGTTGCTGGCTTTCGCCATCGTGCCGGTGAGTCCGAACTGGGTGGTTGCTGACCTGAACATCGGGATCCTGTTCTTCCTGATGATGGCGGGCCTCGCGGTATACGCGGTACTGTTCGCCGGCTGGTCCAGTAACAACAAATACTCTTTGCTCGGTGCGATGCGTGCGTCTGCGCAGACGCTGAGCTATGAAGTGTTCCTCGGACTTTCCCTGATGGGCGTGGTGGCGCAGGCCGGTTCATTTAACATGACCGACATCGTCAACAACCAGGCTGATATCTGGAACGTTATTCCGCAGTTCTTTGGTTTTGTCACCTTTGCCATCGCGGGCGTGGCGGTGTGCCACCGTCACCCGTTTGACCAGCCAGAAGCCGAGCAAGAACTGGCCGACGGTTACCACATTGAATATTCCGGTATGAAATTCGGTCTGTTCTTCGTGGGTGAGTACATCGGTATCGTCACCATTTCTGCACTGATGGTTACCCTGTTCTTCGGTGGCTGGCATGGCCCGTTCTTACCGCCATTCGTCTGGTTCGCGCTGAAAACCGCGTTCTTCATGATGATGTTCATTTTGATTCGTGCGTCGTTACCGCGTCCTCGTTATGACCAGGTAATGTCCTTCGGCTGGAAAGTCTGTCTGCCGCTGACGCTCGTCAACTTGCTGGTAACGGCGGCTGTCATTCTCTGGCAGGCGCAATAAGGGACACAAAGACCATGACCTTAAAAGAATTGTTCGTAGGTTTCGGCACCCAGGTACGTAGTATCTGGATGATCGGCCTGCATGCGTTCGCGAAACGCGAAACGCAGATGTATCCGGAAGAGCCGGTCTATCTACCGCCCCGTTTTCGTGGTCGTATCGTTCTGACTCGTGATCCAGACGGTGAAGAGCGCTGCGTTGCCTGTAACCTGTGTGCGGTAGCGTGTCCGGTAGGCTGTATCTCTCTGCAAAAAGCAGAGACCAAAGACGGTCGCTGGTATCCGGAGTTTTTCCGCATTAACTTCTCACGCTGCATTTTCTGCGGCCTGTGCGAAGAAGCCTGTCCGACTACGGCTATTCAGCTGACTCCAGATTTCGAGCTGGGTGAGTACAAGCGCCAGGACCTGGTTTACGAGAAAGAGGATCTGCTGATCTCCGGTCCGGGCAAATACCCGGAATATAACTTCTACCGGATGGCAGGTATGGCAATCGACGGCAAAGATAAGGGCGAAGCAGAGAACGAAGCTAAGCCTATCGACGTCAAGAGCCTGTTACCGTAAGGAGAGGGGCAATGGAGTTCGCTTTTTATATCTGTGGCCTGATAGCCATTCTCGCAACCTTGCGGGTGATCACCCACACCAATCCGGTACACGCGTTGCTGTACCTGATTATTTCGCTGCTGGCGATTTCTGGGGTGTTCTTCTCGTTAGGCGCTTACTTCGCTGGTGCACTGGAAATTATCGTCTACGCGGGCGCCATCATGGTGCTGTTCGTGTTCGTGGTGATGATGCTCAACCTTGGTGGTTCTGAAATTGAACAGGAACGTCAGTGGCTGAAACCGCAGGTGTGGATTGGTCCGGCGATTCTGTCGGCCATTATGCTGGTGGTTATTGTTTACGCCATTCTGGGCGTTAACGATCAGGGCATCGACGGCACGCCAATTAGCGCGAAAGCAGTCGGTATTTCCCTGTTCGGACCGTATGTACTGGCGGTTGAACTGGCTTCGATGCTGCTGCTGGCGGGTCTGGTTGTGGCCTTCCATGTGGGGCGCGAAGAGCGTTCTGGTGAAGTGCTGAGCAATCGCACCGACGACCGCGCGAAAAGAAAAACGGAGGAGCACGCATGATCCCCTTACAACATGGACTGATCCTCGCTGCGATCTTATTCGTGCTGGGCTTAACCGGTCTGGTTATCCGCCGCAATCTGCTGTTTATGCTGATTGGGCTGGAAATCATGATTAACGCCTCCGCGCTGGCCTTTGTGGTCGCCGGAAGCTACTGGGGCCAGACCGATGGTCAGGTGATGTATATTCTCGCCATCAGCCTTGCGGCTGCCGAAGCGAGCATTGGGCTTGCGCTGTTGCTGCAACTTCATCGCCGTCGCCAGAACCTGAACATCGATTCAGTAAGTGAGATGCGTGGATGAACATGCTTGCCTTAACCATTATTCTGCCATTTATTGGCTTTGTATTACTGGCGTTTTCTCGTGGTCGTTGGTCAGAAAATCTGTCCGCTACCGTGGGTGTAGGTTCGATCGGCCTGGCCGCGCTGGTGACTGCGTTTGTTGGCGTTGATTTCTTTGCCAATGGTCAGCAGGCTTACAGCCAGCCGCTGTGGACGTGGATGTCAGTCGGTGACTTCAACATCGGTTTTAACCTGGTGCTGGACGGCCTGTCGCTGACCATGCTCTCCGTGGTGACCGGCGTTGGTTTCCTGATCCACATGTTCGCTTCCTGGTATATGCGCGGAGAAGAGGGCTATTCTCGTTTCTTCGCCTACACCAACCTGTTTATCGCCAGCATGGTGGTTCTGGTACTGGCGGATAACCTGCTGCTGATGTACCTCGGTTGGGAAGGCGTGGGCCTGTGCTCCTATCTGCTGATTGGTTTCTACTACACCGATCCGAAGAATGGCGCTGCGGCAATGAAAGCCTTCGTGGTAACCCGCGTTGGTGACGTATTCCTGGCGTTCGCGCTGTTCATCCTCTATAACGAGCTGGGCACGCTGAACTTCCGCGAAATGGTGGAACTGGCGCCTGCGCACTTTGCAGACGGTAACAACATGCTGATGTGGGCAACCCTGATGCTGCTGGGCGGTGCGGTCGGTAAATCTGCACAGCTGCCGTTGCAGACCTGGCTTGCTGATGCGATGGCCGGCCCGACGCCTGTCTCTGCGTTGATCCACGCCGCGACGATGGTTACCGCTGGTGTCTACCTGATAGCTCGTACGCACGGCCTGTTCCTGATGACGCCTGAAATCCTGCACCTGGTGGGGATTATCGGTGCTATCACTCTGGTGCTGGCGGGTTTTGCTGCGCTGGTACAGACCGACATCAAACGCGTTCTTGCGTACTCCACCATGAGCCAGATTGGTTATATGTTCCTGGCTCTCGGCGTACAGGCGTGGGACGCGGCGATTTTCCACCTGATGACGCACGCCTTCTTTAAAGCGCTGCTGTTCCTGGCATCCGGCTCGGTTATCCTGGCTTGCCACCACGAACAGAACATCTTCAAGATGGGCGGGCTGCGTAAGTCAATTCCGCTGGTGTATCTCTGCTTCCTGATCGGTGGCGCGGCGTTGTCGGCTCTGCCGCTGATTACCGCTGGCTTCTTCAGTAAGGATGAGATTCTGGCCGGTGCAATGGCGAATGGTCATATTAATCTGATGGTTGCAGGTCTGGTCGGTGCATTCATGACCTCTCTGTACACCTTCCGTATGATTTTCATCGTGTTCCACGGTAAAGAACAAATTCACGCTCACGCAGGGAAGGGGATTACCCATCATCTGCCGCTGATTGTGCTGATGATCCTGTCCACCTTCGTTGGCGCGCTGATTGTGCCGCCGCTGCAGGGTGTACTGCCTGCGACGACAGAGCTTGAGCATGGTCGCGTCATGACGCTGGAAATTACCTCCGGTATCGTAGCGATTGCGGGCATCCTGATCGCAGCATGGCTGTGGCTGGGTAAACGCACGCTGGTGACGTCGATTGCGAACAGTGCGCCGGGCCGCCTGCTGGGTACCTGGTGGTATAACGCCTGGGGCTTCGACTGGCTGTACGACAAAGTGTTCGTTAAGCCGTTCCTGGGTGTTGCCTGGTTGCTGAAACGCGATCCGCTCAACTCAATGATGAACATTCCGGCGATCCTTTCCCGCTTTGCAGGTAAAGGCCTGCTGTTGAGCGAGAACGGTTATCTGCGCTGGTATGTTGCATCAATGAGCATCGGCGCCGTCGTTGTGCTGGCACTGTTGATGGTACTGCGTTGAGTTTGTTGGCTGGATGAACGATTGCCGGATGGCGCTGCGCTTATCCGGCCTACAAACCCAAAAATAATTTTTAGAATTCGTTGAAAATCTGTTCCTGATGTACAGGCGTCATCGGCGAAGTCAGACCGGAGACCGCCAGCGCAGAGCAACCGGAGCGTACTGAAGTACGTGAGGATTGCGAGCACTGCCGGGATTTGGGCTGACGAGTGAGATAGCCTGAGCAGGAGTAAATATAAGGGACATACTTAGCTATGTTATTACCCTGGTTGATATTAATTCCCTTTATCGGTGGCTTCCTGTGCTGGCAGACCGAACGCTTTGGCGTGAAGGTGCCGCGCTGGATCGCGCTGATTACCATGGGATTGACGCTGGCGCTTGGCCTGCAACTGTGGTTGCAGGGCGGCTATTCACTGACGCAATCCGCTGGCATTCCGCAGTGGCAGTCTGAATTTGTCCTGCCGTGGATCCCACGTTTTGGCATCTCTATTCATCTGGCTATCGACGGTCTGTCGCTGCTGATGGTAGTGCTGACTGGTCTGCTCGGTGTTCTGGCGGTACTTTGCTCCTGGAATGAAATCGAAAAATACCAGGGCTTCTTCCATCTGAACCTGATGTGGATCTTAGGCGGCGTGATCGGCGTGTTCCTTGCCATCGACATGTTCCTGTTCTTCTTCTTCTGGGAAATGATGCTGGTGCCGATGTACTTCCTGATCGCGTTGTGGGGGCATAAAGCCTCTGACGGTAAAACGCGTATCACGGCGGCGACCAAGTTCTTCATTTATACCCAGGCGAGTGGTCTGGTGATGTTGATTGCCATCCTGGCGCTGGTGTTTGTGCACTATAAAGCGACCGGTGTGTGGACCTTCAACTATGAAGAGCTGCTGAATACCCCGATGTCCCACGGTGTGGAATATCTGCTGATGCTGGGCTTCTTCATCGCCTTCGCGGTGAAAATGCCGGTGGTTCCGCTGCACGGCTGGTTGCCGGATGCGCACTCCCAGGCGCCGACGGCAGGTTCCGTTGACCTGGCGGGGATCTTGCTGAAAACCGCGGCTTACGGTCTGCTGCGCTTCTCTCTGCCGCTGTTCCCGAACGCGTCGGCGGAGTTTGCACCTATCGCAATGTGGCTGGGCGTTATCGGTATCTTCTATGGCGCGTGGATGGCCTTTAATCAGTACGATATCAAACGTCTGATCGCTTACACCTCCGTATCGCACATGGGCTTCGTACTGATTGCTATCTACACCGGCAGCCAGCTGGCGTACCAGGGTGCTGTTATCCAGATGATTGCGCACGGTCTGTCCGCAGCCGGTCTGTTCATTCTGTGTGGTCAGCTGTACGAACGTCTGCACACGCGTGATATGCGTATGATGGGCGGCCTGTGGGGCAAAATGAAATGGTTGCCTGCGCTGTCGATGTTCTTCGCAGTGTGTACGCTGGGTATGCCGGGTACAGGTAACTTCGTTGGCGAATTTATGATTCTGTTCGGCAGCTACCAGGTGGTTCCGGTCATTACCGTGATCTCGACTTTTGGTCTGGTGTTTGCCTCTGTTTACTCGCTGGCGATGCTGCATCGCGCTTACTTCGGTAAAGCGAAGAGCCAGATTGCCAGTGTTGAACTGCCAGGGATGTCGCTGCGTGAGCTGTTTATCATCCTGTTGCTGGTCGTGCTTCTGGTACTGCTTGGCTTCTATCCGCAGCCGATTCTGGATACCTCGCATTCTGCGATGAGCAACATCCAGCAGTGGTTTGTTAATTCCGTTACTACTACAAGGCCGTAAATCGCCATGACAATAACTCCACAACACCTGATTGCGCTGCTACCGCTGCTGATCGTCGGCTTGACGGTGGTGGTTGTGATGCTCTCCATTGCGTGGCGACGCAATCACTTCCTCAATGCCACGCTGTCGGTCATTGGGCTTAACGCCGCGCTGGTTTCGCTCTGGTTTGTTGGCCAGGCGGGCGCCATGGACGTCACCCCACTGATGCGGGTTGACGGTTTCGCCATGCTCTACACCGGGCTGGTGCTACTGGCGAGTCTTGCCACCTGTACCTTCGCTTACCCGTGGCTGGAAGGCTACGATGACAACCGGGAAGAGTTCTACCTGTTGGTGCTGATTGCCGCACTTGGCGGTATTCTGCTGGCTAACGCTAACCATCTGGCGGCGCTGTTCCTTGGTATTGAGCTGATCTCTTTGCCGCTGTTTGGTCTGGTTGGCTATGCGTTCCGTCAGAAACGTTCGCTGGAAGCCAGTATCAAATACACCATTCTGTCTGCCGCAGCGTCTTCCTTCCTGCTGTTCGGTATGGCGCTGGTGTACGCGCAGTCTGGAAATCTGTCGTTTGTTGCACTCGGTAAGAGCCTCGGCGACGGCATGCTGCACGAACCGCTGCTGCTGGCTGGCTTCGGTCTGATGATTGTTGGCCTCGGCTTTAAACTCTCGCTGGTTCCGTTCCACCTGTGGACCCCAGACGTATACCAGGGTGCTCCTGCTCCGGTTTCCACCTTCCTGGCGACGGCGAGCAAAATCGCTATCTTCGGCGTGGTGATGCGTCTGTTCCTGTACGCCCCGGTAGGGGATAGCGAAGCGGTACGTATCGTACTGGGCGTAATTGCCTTTGCTTCCATCATCTTCGGTAACCTGATGGCGCTGAGCCAGACCAATATTAAACGTCTGCTCGGTTACTCTTCTATCTCTCACCTCGGTTACCTGCTGGTGGCGCTGATTGCTCTGCAGAGCGGCGAGATGTCGATGGAAGCGGTTGGCGTTTACCTGGCCGGTTACCTGTTCAGCAGCCTCGGCGCGTTCGGTGTGGTCAGCCTGATGTCCAGCCCGTACCGCGGCCCGGATGCGGACTCTCTGTTCTCCTACCGTGGTCTGTTCTGGCATCGTCCAATCCTCGCGGCTGTGATGACGGTGATGATGCTGTCTCTGGCAGGTATCCCGATGACGCTGGGCTTTATCGGCAAGTTCTACGTACTGGCAGTCGGTGTGCAGGCTAATCTGTGGTGGCTGGTTGCCGCAGTGGTAGTCGGTTCCGCGATTGGTTTGTACTACTACCTGCGTGTTGCCGTGAGCCTGTACCTGAGCGCACCGCAACAGCTGAACCGTGATGCGCCGTCTAACTGGCAGTACAGCGCGGGCGGTATCGTAGTGCTGATTTCTGCCCTGCTGGTTCTGGTGCTGGGTATTTACCCACAACCGCTGATCAGCATTGTGCAGTTAGCGACTCCGCTGATGTAAACGAAATGCAGAAACGAAAAAACCCGCCTTGGCGGGTTTTTTTATGCGTGAAATACGGTCAGTTTAATAGCTGACGGCTCACCAGCGGACCGCTGATGCCTTTCGCTGTGCGATCCATCACTTCCTGGATCACTGAAGAAAGCTCATTGACTTCGAATTTGGCCACGTAGCCATCCGCTTTTACTCGACGAACGTGATCTTCGTTCGCGCTACCGGAAAGCGAAGAGTGGATAACGACCGGGATTTTCTTCAGACGTTCGTCGGTTTTTATCTTACGGGTAAGCGTAAAACCGTCCATCTCCGGCATTTCGAGATCGGTGAGCACCAGGGCGATCTTCTCACTGATTGGCTTGCCCTCCGCCTGCGCTTCTGCGGAAAGCTGCTGTATTTTTTCCCACGCATCCTGACCTGTTACATGCATCAGATGCGGGATCTCCATGGCGTTAAGCCCTTTTTCCAGCATGGCGCGGGCCACTTTGGAATCATCAGCCACAATCGCCACCGCACCCGGCGTGATGTTGAATTTATTGGTTTTAAGATCGGTTGCGCGCAGGTCGTGGTTCGCTGGTACGATGTCGTACAGGATCTGCTCAACGTCGAGCACCAACGCCAGGTTGTTGGTCTCTTTGTTGTCGTCCAGGCAAGCGATACTGGTGATATAGCGACCATTAACGGCTTTCTCGGCGGTATGCACCTGTTGCCAGTCCAGGCGCATAATGTTTTCCACTGACTCCACAGCAAACGCCTGGACGCTGCGGGCATATTCTGTGATCAACAGGATGTTGAGTCCGGTCTCTGGCTTACAGCCCGCAACGGCGGGCAGGTCAATCACCGGGATCACCTGATCGCGAATATTAACCATACCCAGTAACGGGGCCTTCATACCCGCCGGACGCGTAAAGGTCGGCATCGGCACGATTTCACGTAGCTTGAATACGTTGATGCCAAACAGCTCTGATTTCTGCTCCTCAACAGATTTGCCGAGGCGAAACAGCAGCAGTTCAAAACGGTTAGACAGGGTTAGGTTTGTCCTGTCATCAATATCTTTCTGGAAATTGTTCATCCTGTCCTCAGTGTGAAAGCCAGCCTTTCCACTGTTATCGGCACTGAGGCGGAAAAATAGAGCGTTAAACGCTGAAAATGGCGAAATCGTGAGCCAGTGCCGTGTCTGGAAATATTGTTTTGCACTCTGCGAGTAAGCGCCGGCAGCCTTTTTCATCGTAGCGTGAGCTAACGTGGGTCATTATCAGACGTCCCACTCCGGCATCCAGCGCCAGCTGTGCGGCTTGTCGGGTTGAGCTGTGCCCGCGACTGTTTGCTTTTTCCTCCATTGACGCGTCCAGCGTGGTTTCGTGTACCATGACATCTACACCTCGAGCCAGTTCAATGGCGGACGCGCAGGGTCCTGTGTCACCGAAAATAGCGACTGATTTTCCCCTGGTGGGCGGGGAAAGATAATCGGCACCGTTAATCGCTCGACCATCCTCCAGCACGATGGTTTTTCCGGCTTTCAAATCCTGAAACCACGGGCCCGCTTTAACGCCTGCCGCCTTCAGGGCATTGGCGTCAAGCGCACCCGGTTTGTCGTGCTCTTGAATGCGAAAACCGTAGCATTCCAGCGGATGCGCCAGCGGGTACGCCGTTACTTTTCGCAGGCCGTCATCCACAATCTCACCCGCGGTAATTTCCACAATATCCAGCGGATAATCGGTCCAGGAGCCGCTCAGACGCAATGCGGTTTCGGTAAACTCTCGCAACCCTTTTGGCCCGTAGAGCGTCAGAGGCTGGACATTGCCGGCCATTGAGCGACTGCACAGTAGCCCCGGTAAACCAAACAGGTGATCGCCGTGCAGATGGCTGATAAAAATACGATCGAGTTTTCCTGGATTGAAAGGCGTGGTGAGCATCTGATGCTGCGTCCCTTCGCCGCAATCAAAAAGCCACAGCCCCGCCTGAGTCGGGTGTTGCAGATTCAGTAAAATTGCCGTTACATTGCGTGAGCGCGTGGGGACTCCCGCAGACGTGCCTAAAAATAGTAATTCCATCTTTGCGTTACACTTTCGCCATCAATAAGGCAGGGTGTTCAGGTTATCACAACATAGGGGCAGACAATGATTCACTGGCAAGATCTCCACCATGCAAAGCTGAGTACCCAACAACTGTACGCACTACTTCAGCTACGATGCGCGGTGTTTGTAGTTGAGCAACAGTGTCCGTACCAGGATGTGGATGGCGATGACCTGGCCGGAGAGAATCGGCATATTCTGGGCTGGCATAACGATGAGCTGGTGGCGTATGCGAGGATTCTGAAAAGCGATGACGAGCTGGAGCCGGTAGTGATTGGTCGGGTGATTGTAAGCGAAGCGCTGCGTGGTGAAAAACTGGGGCAACAGCTAATGGCCCAGACGCTGGCATCCTGCGCGCAACACTGGCCACACAAGGCGTTGTATCTGGGCGCGCAGGCGCATCTGCAATCGTTCTATGCGCGCTTTGGCTTTGTTCCAGTGACGGATATCTATGACGAAGATGGTATTCCACACGTCGGAATGGCGCGGGAAGCACATCAGGCGTAAACAGGCGCAATCAGTCCAGGTTGTCTATAGTTAGCGGGTACGTCAATAGAAAGGGAGAATATAATGTCTTTTCATTCTTATGAATCACGTATCGATGATGATCTGGAATTATTAAGCGAAACGCTGGAAGAGGTGCTGCGTTCTTCTGGCGACCCAGCAGATCAAAAATACCTTGAGTTAAAAGCGCGGGCAGAGCGGGCGTTAGAAGAGGTGAGAAATCGCGTCAGCCATGCTTCTGATAGCTACTATTACCGTGCGAAAAAAGCCGTTTGTCGGGCGGATGACTATGTGCACGAAAAACCCTGGCGCGGAATCGGCGTTGGCGCCACAGTCGGTTTAGTGATGGGATTATTGTTAGCGCGGCGATAAATTCCGTTCTGTCATCGCATTTGTACGTACTCCCTAACTGGGGGTACTGCTTTTTCTGCTCAGTACCCCGTATAATGAGAGGTTTTTAACAGGGAGAGGTCCGCGTGCATTCAATCACTACTGCGCTGGAAAGTCTGATGCGTCATTTATCGCAAGAGATGCCAGCAGCACCTGGAATTCGTATTTACGATATACCTTTCCCACTGAATGATGCGTTTGACGCTTTAGGATGGCTGGCCAGTCAACCCGTCTGGCCCCAGTTTTACTGGCAGCAGCGTAACGGCGATGAAGAAGCCGCCGTATTAGGGGCCGTCGCCGCATTTTCCTCGCTGGAATCAGCCCAGCAATTTTTACATCAGCATGATAATCATCCCGACCTGCGCATCTGGGGCCTGAATGCCTTTGAGCCTCAGCGTGGCAATTTACTGCTGCCGCGGCTGGAGTGGCGACGTTGCGCCGGAGTGGCGAGCTTACGCTTACATCTCTATAGCGACGTGTCGCTACGTGAAGACGCTGCACAAGCGATCGCCTTCATCTCATCGCTTGCTCCCGTAAAACCGCTCCCTGCATTGCGTTTGAATTTGACGGGAGAACAGCACTGGCCGGAGAAAGCTGGCTGGATAGACCTGATAAAACTCGCTACTCAAACGATCGCAGGAGAAGACCTCGATAAGGTCGTGCTGGCGCGGGCGACCGATTTACAGTTTTCTCAGTCGGTTAATGCCGCTGCCGTGATGGCTTCCAGCCGTCGCTTAAATCTGAACTGCTACCATTTCTTTATGGCATTCTCCGCCGACACCGCTTTTCTTGGCTCTTCTCCTGAACGTCTGTATCGACGACGTGATACGGCGCTGCGCACCGAGGCGCTGGCCGGAACTGTGGCCAATCACCCTGAGGATCATCGGGCCTGGCAATTGGGCGACTGGCTAATGAAAGATGACAAAAACCAGCGCGAGAATATGCTGGTGGTCGAAGATATTTGCCAGCGGCTACAAGGCTGTACGCAAACTCTCGATGTGCTGCCACCGCAGGTGCTCAGGCTGCGTAAAGTGCAGCACCTGCGCCGTTGCATCTGGACGGAACTGAATCAGGCCGACGATACGCTTTGCCTGATGCAGCTCCAGCCAACGGCGGCCGTTGCCGGTATTCCGCGTGAGCTGGCGCGTGAGTTCATCCAACAAAATGAACCCTTTGAACGCGAGTGGTATGCCGGTTCAGCGGGTTATCTTTCTTTGCGCCAAAGCGAGTTTTGTGTGTCATTGCGTTCGGCGAAAATTAGCGCAAACGTGGTACGCCTGTATGCCGGGGCAGGGATTGTACGTGGCTCAGATCCTGAGCAGGAATGGCAAGAAATAGACAATAAAGCGGCAGGGTTACGTACTTTATTACAGATGGAAGGATAGTGATTTCGTGTATATTTCCGATTCATATCAAAAATCCATTTATTCGATTCTCTATACTGTGTCGCAATATTGATACCGGACAATCTCATGTCAGTAAGCGCATTTAACCGACGCTGGGCGGCGGTCATTCTGGAAGCACTCACTCGCCACGGCGTCAGGCATGTCTGCATTGCCCCTGGCTCTCGTTCTACACCGTTGACGCTGGCGGCAGCGGAAAACCCCGCATTCATCCACCACACCCATTTTGACGAGCGCGGTCTTGGGCATCTGGCTTTAGGTCTGGCAAAAGTCAGCCGGCAGCCTGTCGCCGTGATTGTGACGTCCGGTACCGCGGTGGCGAATTTATATCCCGCGTTGATTGAAGCGGGCCTGACCGGTGAAAAACTGATTTTACTTACGGCAGACCGACCGCCAGAGCTTATCGACTGTGGCGCGAACCAGGCGATTCGTCAGGCCGGAATGTTTGCCTCGCATCCATCGCAAACGCTCTCTTTACCGCGTCCGACTCAGGACATTCCGGCAAGCTGGCTGGTGTCCACTATTGATAATGCGTTAGCTGCCCTGCATAGCGGGGCGGTTCATATCAATTGCCCGTTTGCGGAACCGCTGTATGGCGATATGGACGAAACGGGGATTGCCTGGCAGCAGCGCCTCGGCGACTGGTGGCAGGACGATAAACCCTGGCTGCGAGAAGCGCGTCGGCTGGAAAGCGACAAACAGCGCGACTGGTTTTTCTGGCGACAAAAACGCGGCGTAGTCATTGCCGGTCGCATGAGCGCGGAAGAAGGTAAGAAGGTTGCGCAGTGGGCGCAGACATTAGGCTGGCCGCTGATTGGCGATGTTCTGTCGCAAACCGGACAACCGCTGCCGTGCGCCGACCTGTGGCTGGGAAATGCGAAAGCTGTAGCTGAATTGCAGCAGGCGCAGATTGTGGTGCAGCTTGGTAGCAGCCTGACCGGAAAACGTCTGCTGCAATGGCAGGCCAGCTGCGATCCGCAGGAATACTGGATTGTCGATAATATCGAAGGCCGCCTCGATCCGGCCCATCATCGCGGCCGCAGGTTGGTAGCGAAAGTTGGCGACTGGCTGGAGCTACATCCGGCGGAGAAACGTCAGCCCTGGTGTATTGAGATCCCTCGTCTGGCGCAACAGGCCTGGCAGGCGGTAGAAGCCCGTCGCGAGGCGTTTGGTGAAGCGCAACTAGCCCACCGTATCCGCGACTACTTGCCGGAGCAGGGCCAGCTGTTCGTGGGTAACAGTCTGGTGGTGCGCCTGATTGATGCGCTGTCGCAGCTTCCGGCTGGTTACCCAGTCTATAGCAACCGTGGCGCGAGCGGTATTGATGGCCTGCTGTCAACGGCAGCAGGCGTACAGCGTGCCAGCGCGAAATCGACGCTGGCGATTGTTGGCGATTTATCTGCATTGTATGACCTGAATGCGCTGGCATTATTGCGCCAGGTATCCGCGCCGTTTGTCCTGATAGTGGTCAATAATAACGGCGGGCAGATTTTTTCCCTGCTGCCGACGCCAGCCAGCGAACGCGAACGGTTCTATCTGATGCCGCAGAACGTACATTTCGAGCATGCTGCCGCCATGTTTAACCTTAAATA
Source organism: Citrobacter sp. Cpo109 (assembly GCF_030332565.1). Lineage (NCBI taxonomy): Bacteria > Pseudomonadati > Pseudomonadota > Gammaproteobacteria > Enterobacterales > Enterobacteriaceae > Citrobacter > Citrobacter sp. Cpo109. The sequence continues at coordinate 29,837 of NZ_JAOWHQ010000053.1, read as the reverse complement.
CCAGCGCCCGGAAAACTGGGAGCAGCTGGAGAGCGCGTTGACTAACGCGTGGCGTACACCTGCGGCCACGGTGATTGAGCTGGTGGTGAACGAAACTGACGGGGCGCAAACCTTGCAGCAACTGCTGGCGAAGGTAAGTCACCTATGATCCTGCATGCGCAGGCGAAAGAGGGGCAGACGGGGTTTCCCTGGCTGGTTTTCCTGCACGGTTTCTCTGGTGATTGCCAGGAATGGCAGACGGTCGGCGAAGCGTTTCAGGATTATTCGCGGCTATACATCGACCTGCCGGGACACGGTGGCTCCGCTGACATCAGCGTGAGCGGGTTCGATGATGTCAGCGTTTTGCTGCGTAATACTCTACTTAGTTACAACATACTTAACTACTGGCTGGTGGGATACTCTCTTGGCGGCAGAGTCGCGATGATGGCGGCCAGTCAGGAGATGCCAGGGCTTTGTGGTCTGGTGGTTGAGGGTGGACATCCCGGCTTGCAAAGCGAAGAAGCGCGCGTTCAGCGTCGTCTCTCGGATGGCCGCTGGGCTGCGCGTTTTCGCGCAGAGCCGCTACGTGAGGTGTTTAATGACTGGTATCAACAGCCCGTTTTTTCCTCGCTGAACGCGGCACAAAGAGAGGCGCTGGTCGCTCTGCGTAGCCAGAATAATGGGCAAACGCTGGCGGCAATGCTGGAGGCCACCTCGCTTGCCGTACAACCTGATTTACGTGCGCAACTCACGATGCGCACATTTCCGTTTTATTATTTATGTGGTGAACGTGACGATAAATTCCGCGCTCTGGCGGCGGAAATATCAGTACCAAACCATGTGATTCGTAATGCCGGACACAACGCGCATCGGGACAACCCCGCGGGCGTGGTGGACTGTCTGGCTCAGATTCTGCGTCGCTGACTATAGGACATTTTATGATCTATCCTGATGAAACAATGCTTTACGCACCGGTAGAATGGCACGATTGCTCTGAAGGCTATACCGACATTCTTTACGAGAAATCCACCGACGGTATCGCAAAAATCACCATTAATCGTCCGCAGGTACGCAATGCTTTCCGTCCGGTCACCGTGAAAGAGATGATCCAGGCGCTGGCGGATGCTCGCTATGATGACAACATCGGCGTCATTATTCTGACTGGTGCTGGCGACAAAGCGTTCTGCGCAGGCGGCGATCAGAAAGTGCGTGGTGACTACGGCGGATACCAGGATGACTCCGGTGTGCATCACCTGAACGTACTGGACTTCCAGCGCCAGATTCGTACCTGTCCGAAACCGGTAGTAGCGATGGTTGCAGGTTTCTCCATTGGCGGTGGCCATGTGCTGCACATGATGTGTGACCTGACCATTGCGGCTGAAAACGCTATTTTCGGTCAGACCGGCCCGAAAGTTGGTTCCTTTGACGGCGGTTGGGGCGCTTCCTACATGGCGCGCATCGTCGGTCAGAAAAAAGCGCGTGAAATTTGGTTCCTTTGCCGTCAGTACGATGCTAAACAGGCGCTGGATATGGGTCTGGTCAACACCGTGGTTCCGCTGGCGGATCTGGAAAAAGAGACCGTACGCTGGTGCCGTGAAATGCTGCAAAACAGCCCAATGGCGCTGCGCTGCCTGAAAGCCGCACTGAACGCCGACTGTGATGGTCAGGCTGGTCTGCAGGAGCTGGCAGGTAACGCCACTATGCTGTTCTACATGACGGAAGAAGGTCAGGAAGGCCGTAACGCCTTTAACCAAAAACGTCAGCCTGATTTCAGCAAATTCAAACGGAATCCGTAATGCGTAGCGCGCAGGTATACCGCTGGCAGATCCCCATGGACGCGGGGGTGATTCTGCGCGACAGGCGGTTAAAAACGCGTGACGGGTTGTACGTTTGTCTTCGTGACGGTGAGCGCGAAGGGTGGGGAGAGATCTCCCCACTGCCGGGCTTCAGTCAGGAAAGCTGGGAAGAGGCGCAAACCGAGCTGCTGGCCTGGGTGAAAGGCTGGCTGCAAGGGGATGACTCCTTACCGCAACTGCCTTCGGTCGCCTTTGGCGTAAGCTGTGCGCTGGCCGAACTGACTGGCGTATTGCCACAGGACGCGGACTATCGTGCTGCGCCGCTGTGCACGGGCGATCCTGACGATCTGGTGCTACAACTGGCGGACATGCCGGGCGAAAAAGTGGCGAAGATCAAGGTCGGTCTGTATGAAGCGGTCCGTGACGGCATGGTAGCCAATCTGCTGCTTGAGGCGATCCCGGAGCTGCATTTGCGACTTGACGCCAACCGGGCCTGGACGCCGTTGAAAGCTCAGCAGTTCGCGAAATACGTTAATCCGGAGTATCGCGGACGCATTGCCTTCCTCGAAGAACCGTGCAAAACCCGCGACGACTCCCGTGCCTTCGCGCGTGAAACCGGCATTGCCATCGCCTGGGATGAAAGCCTGCGTGAAGCGGATTTCACCTTCGAAGCCGAAGAAGGCGTCAAGGCCGTTGTTATCAAACCTACGCTGACCGGCAGTCTCGATAAAGTCCGTGAACAGGTGGCTGCGGCACATGCGCTTGGTCTTACTGCCGTTATCAGTTCGTCAATCGAGTCGAGTCTGGGCTTAACCCAGCTGGCGCGAATTGCCGCATGGTTAACGCCGCAGACCATTCCGGGTCTGGATACCCTGAGCCTGATGCAGTGCCAGCAGGTTCGCACCTGGCCGGGTAGCACGTTGCCGTGTATCGACGTTGATGCGCTGGAACGTCTGCTATGACCCAGCAGGAAAGGTCCGATAGCGTGAGCTTATCGGGCTTGGTACAACCGGGTGACTGGCCGTGGCGTCACTGGCGACAGGTTCGTGCGAAGGTGCCAGCCTTACGCCTCAACGATGAGGTATTAAGCTGGAGCGATCTCTGCACACGTGTAGATCAGCTGGCCTGCGGTTTTGCCGCTCAGGGCGTGGAAGAGGGCGATGGTGTTCTGCTTCGCGCGTGGAATCATCCGCGCGCTTTGCTGGCCTGGCTCGCGCTGCTGCAATGTGGGGCACGAGTTTTACCTGTGAACCCACAGTTGCCTCAGCCGCTGCTTGATGCGCTGATCCCGGACTTAACGCTACGTTTTGCGCTGGATCTGGAGGCCGCTATCGCACTTCCGGAACTCAGCCCGTTGCAGATGCAGCCATTGCCAGGCGATCACGCCGCAGCGTGGTTGCCTGAACGTTTGAGCACGATGACGTTAACTTCAGGTTCTACCGGATTGCCAAAAGCGGCTGTTCATACCTGTCAGGCGCATCTGGCAAGCGCGCAGGGCGTCCTGTCATTAATGCCGTTTGGTGCTGAGGATGACTGGCTGCTCTCGCTGCCGCTGTTTCATGTTTCCGGCCAGGGTATTTTGTGGCGCTGGTTGTTCGCCGGAGCGCGAATGACCGTGCGCGACAAGCAGCCGCTGGAGCAAATGCTGGCTGGATGTACCCACGCTTCACTGGTGCCCACGCAGCTGTGGCGCTTGCTGGTCAACAACACGCCAGTCACGCTCAAAGCGGTACTGCTGGGTGGCGCTGCAATTCCTGTTGAATTGACGGAGCAAGCGCGCGAGCAAGGGATTCGTTGCTGGTGCGGTTACGGATTAACGGAGTTTGCTTCTACGGTCTGTGCGAAAGAGGCGGATGGTCTGGCAGATGTGGGTTCCCCTCTGGCAGGCAGAGAAGTCAGAATCGTTGATGATGAAGTCTGGTTACGGGCTGCCAGCATGGCGCAAGGTTACTGGCGTAACGGACAGCTTATTCCTTTAGTGAACGCGGAAGGCTGGTTTGCAACCCGCGATCGCGGCATGCTAAAGGACGGCAAGTTAACGATTGTCGGTCGTATGGATAATCTGTTTTTTAGCGGCGGGGAAGGTATACAGCCGGAAGAAGTGGAACGCGTGATTGCAGCGCATCCGCATGTTCTACAAGCCTTTATTGTGCCGATAGAAGACAAAGAGTTTGGCCATCGCCCGGTGGCGGTCATTGAGTATGACGCTAATGCTGGAGAAACTAATCTCGCAGTGTGGGTAAAAGATAAGCTGGCCCGCTTTCAGCAGCCGGTATGTTGGCTAACATTGCCGCCCGAGCTCAAAGCTGGAGGAATTAAAATTTCGCGCCGTGCGTTATTGGATTGGGTAAGTACTTCATCATTAACATTAAGAAAACATTAATAGTATTTCTCGTTTTTGTCATTCAGCAGCGATTGTCCTTTTGTTTATCTGCTAAAGTGTAACCTATTGTGAAATTTATTAACAAAAGGTGCGCTATGGAATGGCATGTGAAGAAGTCTTGCTGTCACAAAAAAGCAGGGAGGCTCTATATCGTACTTTGCGATAGCGGTGGTTCGCTAAAGATGCTTGCTGAGGCGCAATCTTCCGAGCGGGTTAAGCCCGGCGATCTCCTTTCACCGCTGAAGGATGCACAGTATTGTATTAACCGCGATAAATCCCGGGTCATTAAGGTAATTGATGCCAGACAGTACATCTGTGATGAATGGGAACGTCTGTTACGACAGTCTGAAGATAAGTAATCTCAGGGTTGGTGTTTGCGTGAAGGCAGAAAAATCGTCATTAGCCCTGCCATGATGCACAGTACCCCTGCCAGCGCTTTCACTGAAAATGTTCCCTGCCAGCCGGGCAGGATCATTGAGGCAACCCACACCAGCACATAGCTCAGGCTGAGTAGGGCATAGGCTTTGCTCAGCGCAAGTTGGTGTAGGGCTTTATGCCAGCAAATCACTGACAGTAAATACCCTGTCAATCCGGCATATAAAGCAAACGCTCCGATACTGACAGAGAATACGGCAGAGATGAACGCCAGCGGCTGCAGCATTGGCGGCAGATTATCCATCGCAAAGCCGAGGCTCAACTGGGCGATAGAGGTGATCATCACGCTACATAATCCCCAAAATACGCCCATTACACTGCACTCCCAAGAATAAATATGCCGGTAATGATCAGCCCAACGCCCAGCCAGTGGCGGGTTGTTACGGGTTCGCGCCAGATTTTCCATGCGGCGAGAGTAACCCAGACAAAGTTAAGGCTCAGCATGGGATAGGCAATACCGACAGGAATGTTTTGTAAAACTGCCAGCCATAGCAGCATGGCCAGGCCGAGGCTTGCCAGAGCAAGCCCAATCCATTGCGTAATGTAGCGTTTTCGCGCACGAACAGACACCGGTCGGGTCGCCTGCTTCTGGCATAGCTGGCCGCAGACGCTGAGCAGGCTGGCGAGGACTAAGGCTATCCAGATCATTTGGGCCGATACTGAATCAGGACCAGACGCCCCTGATTATCAATGTAGTCAGCGGGAGGGATGGCAAGTTGATTAATATCTTCATTCTTATCAATCGAGAGCACGAGCGTAATGTTTCCTTGCTGTCGATGTTGCGCTAACCAGTCGGCAAAGCCTTCCCGGCTGACAAAGCGACCCTGGGCATCCGGGTAGTTGAGGCCATATTTTAACTCGCCCGTTTGTCCGTACATCATGATGTCGTCGCGCTTCAGGCTCCAGGCCAGTCCCGCAGCGACGCCAACGCTGTCGGTGAGAATATAACGGCTCGGCTCCAGCGATTCTTTGGTCATCTCGACAAAAAACTGCGGCTGTTTAGATTCCATCACCCGGTCAGGAATGGAGAAGCCAAATAACAGCGCCAGCCCTAATGGGCATAGTGCTGCGAATTTCCAGTTCTTCTCGCGGTTATTTAGCGTATACCAGCCAAAAAGCGTCCAGATGATAAAGATGCCCCAGGCACAAAAAACCTTATACGTTTCGATATACGACCAGACTGGCGTCTTCAATGGACCCAGCGTGGAAACAATAAACGTGGCGACGATGCCGACGATGCCGAACAGCACGTTGATCCAACCATTCACGCGCAGCGCGGTCGAGCCTTTTTCCGCAGCCTGCAGGCCGAAGCGCGCCGTTAATATCGCCAGCGGCGCGAAGCAGGAAAGAATATAGGTCGGCAGTTTTCCTTTCGCGATGCTGAAAAACAGGATTGGCATAATAATCCAGCTTAACAGGTACAGAGCACTGCGCGGAACATCCCGCTCACGCCAGCCCGTACGCAGCGCGCCGGGGAGTAGCCCGAGCCACGGTAATGTGCCTGCCACAAATATCGGGATGTAGTACCAGATAGGAGCCTTATGCTGGGCATCATCCTGCGCAAAGCGCTGAATATGTTCAACCCAGAAGAAGTAATGCCAGAAATCCGGCTCGCGTTGCGCAATCGCTATACCCCACGGTAGTACGATCGCGATGCAGCCGATCACCGCCAGCAGACCGTAGAGAATGAGGTCTTTCCAACGCTTTTGTGCAAAAACCCATGGTAATACGCTAAGCACAGGGACGGCGAGTGCCAGAAAACCTTTGGTCATTACACCCATACCGCAGGTCAGCCCAAGCAGCAAAAAAGCGATGATTTTGCGTGTTCTGGTGGTGGCCTGCATGCCTTCCCAAAAACAGCACATGCCCGCCATCAGCCAAAGCGCAATGATGGGATCAAGTACCGCGTAGGTGCCGATGCTGTAAACCGAAAAAAACGTTAAAAAGATAGCGGAGGAGAGTACGGCGGTACGCTTATCCTGCCACAGTCGCATGGCAAGCCAGGCTACCAGTAGCGCCGTCATCAAAGTGGCAAAAATAGCCCCCGCTCTGACGCCAAAATTATTGGCGCCAAACAACCATTGTCCGATGCTGTTCAACCAGTATCCGGCAATTGGTTTTTCAAAATAACGCAGCCCTAAAAAGTGTGGAACGATCCAGTCACCAGAGTTGAGCATTTCCCGGCTGATTTCAGCATAGCGCGTTTCATCAGGCTGCCAGAGCATACGGCTGTTGATAGGTAAAATAAAATACAGTGCGATTAAAGCGATAAATGCCAGAGTGTAGCGGGCAGCAGATTTCATTGTGTCACACTCAACGGTTGTTGGCAGCCGAGCCATCCCTCTCTGCCGGGTATTTTTCCACGTACGATCTGTCCTAACGGCAGTGTACTGATGTCGTCAGGTAACAGCTTGCCAAGCGGGCAGAATGTCATCCCCATGTCCGCGGCGCGAGTAAGCAGCTCGTCAAAATTCTGATGAAAGGCGATGCCTTCAACTTCCGCATGAATGGTGTACACCGGTGTTCCTCTGCTCATCTGGATGTGGGAGAGGATATAAGAGTTGAAGTCCACCGCCTGGACCTCCTGACCAACCACCTCATCCCATGTTGGTAGGGTGACGGGAATTTGTGGCGTCCCCGTTTTCCCGGATTCCAGCACCGGACGAAATAACGACGTTCCCCGACAGTCACTGTTATAGCGCAGATGGAATGCTTCTTTGGCATGGACGACACGGTTGTCGGCACGCCATCCGGCAACGGCAGAGCAGGAGACTGGCTGACCGATGATGGCTTCAAGTGCGGTGATGCCTTGCGAAATATCATCAATCAGCTGTTTGTCATTCCAGTTTCCGCTTCGTGCCTGCCAGGCGTGGTGATCCCAGGCATGCAAACCGGTTTCATGAATCTGGGCGGTTTGTGCAATGATTGCCGCGTTGGCCTGGCCAATCTCTTTTCCCGGCCATGCGGTTCCCGCCAATAAAATATCCCATCCGTAGAGCGATGCTGCGTTTGAACGCAGCATTTTCCACAGAAATTGCGGCTTCACAAGACGCCAGAGATGGCGCCCCATGTTGTCAGGCCCAACGCTAAAGAAAAAACTTGCCCGAACGTTATGTCGGTTTAATGTCTCCAGCAGGCGGGGCACGCCTTCGCGCGTCCCCCTGAATGTATCGACATCAATACGCAAGCCTACTTTGGTCATGATGTGTGTTCCGTGATATCCACACTGCGTAAGAAGAAGTCCAGCGTCTCTTCTACCGTTTCCTGCATCTCAATGGTCGGTTCCCAGTTCAGGCAGCGTTTTGCATTGCGAATGTTAGGCTTACGATGCTCAACGTCTTGATAACCTTTACCGTAGTAGCTGCTGCTTTCGACGTCACGGAAACCGGCAAACGGCGGGAAGTGGTTACGCAACGGATGTTTTTCAAAGCAGGAAAGCAGCATTTCTGCCAGTTCCTGAATACTTGCTTCGTTCTGCGGATTACCGATGTTGATAATCTCACCGTCACAGCGGCCGCCTTCGTTTTCAATGATGCGGTACAGAGCTTCGATACCATCACGAATGTCGGTAAAGCAGCGTTTTTGCTTACCGCCTTCAATCAGCTTAATCGGTGAACCTTCCACGAGGTTGAGGATCAGCTGTGTAATGGCGCGTGAGCTGCCGATACGCGCGGCGTTAAGGCTGTCCAGACGCGGTCCCATCCAGTTAAACGGGCGGAACAGGGTGAAGCGCAATCCCTCTTTTTCGCCGTACGCCCAGATAACACGGTCCAGTAACTGCTTGGATACGGAGTAGATCCAGCGTGGTTTATTGACCGGACCGACGATCAGATTCGAACTGTCTTCATCAAAGACTTTGTCGGTACACATGCCGTAGACTTCGGAGGTTGACGGGAAAATGATGCGCTTGCGGTATTTCACGCAGTAACGAATGATTTTCAGGTTTTCTTCAAAATCGAGCTCAAATACGCGCAGCGGGTTGCGGGTATATTCGATAGGCGTTGCGATCGCCACCAGCGGCAGCACAACGTCGCATTTTTTCACATGATATTCAATCCATTCGGAGTGAATGCTGATATCACCTTCGACGAAATGGAATCGCGGATGTTGCAGGAAACGCCCAATGGCGTCGCTGCCAATATCGAGTCCATACACTTCGTAATTATCTTCTTGCAGCAGGCGCTCGGTCAGATGGTTACCAATGAAGCCGTTAACGCCGAGGATCAGTACGCGAGTACGGCGTTTGCTGGTGGTCACTGACTGGCTGTTCAGGCGAGAACCTGGCACCAGACCCAGAACTTGCGCCAGTTGTGAACCCTGCATTGCAATATCATCGCCAGCTTGTCCGGTAATAATCTCCAGTGCGCCATCGACACAGGCGATCAGTAAAGGAGACACGGAGATGACGGTGCCCGGCTGGGTCGCAATGTCTTTTGTGCAAACGCGCGATGACCAGACGGTGAACTTTTGCGTGCCAACATAGCTAAATGCGCCCGGCCATGGATCGCTGACGGCACGAACCTGGTTATGTAACTCTGCGGCTGGTTTGTTCCAGTCGAGGAAGCTATCTTCCGGCGTACGGCGACTAAAACAGGTAGCCTCTGCTTCTTGTTGGGGGAGTTCTGCATAATCTCCCGTTTTAATCGCGGGCAGCGCCTCTTCCAGCAGGTGACGCGCTGCCTGGCACAGCTTATGGTGCAGCGTTAACGCCACATCATCTGGTGAAATAGCAACGCGCTGCTGGGCAACAATGGCACCGGCATCCGCGCGTTTGATCATGCGGTGAAGCGTGACGCCGGTTTCGGTTTCGCCATTGACCAATACCCAGTTCAGCGGGGCGCGACCACGGTATTTCGGCAGCAGCGAGCCGTGCAGATTAAATGCGCCCTTAGGGGCAAGACTGAGGATCTCATCACTCAGTAAATGGCGATAGTAGAATGAGAAGATAACATCCGGCGCCAGTTGGCTAATGCGCTCAACCCACAGGGGATGATTAACCTCGTCGGGGGCGTAAACCGGAATACCGGCGCTGGCCGCGAGGCGGGAAACAGATCCAAAAAACGCTTTTTCACCCGGATTGTCTGTGTGCGTAAAAATGGTAGCGATTTCATAACCTGCATCCAACAAGGCCTGGACACCCTGACATCCCATATCGTGATAGGCAAATACGACGGCTTTCATGCGCGGTTTTCCTCGGTTGACTGCGTGGTTTGTGGGCGAATAACGTGTTGAACAAAATAGCGGGGGCGGGCGCGGACATCGTTATAGATGCGACCGATATATTCGCCGAGTAAACCCATGCCAATAAACTGTGCGCCGATAAAGGTAAACAGGACGGCAAACAGCATGAATACCCCTTCCGCTGCCCACTGCGGGCCGAGCGTCAGGCGCAGAACAACAAGCAGGACTGATAAGGTAAAGCCCGTGGCGGCGATCACGCTGCCCAACAGGCTCAGCATGCGAAGCGGTGTTGTGGTAAGGCATGTTACCAGGTCATACATCAGGTTGATCAGACGCATGAAGCTGTATTTGGAGTCACCAAATTCACGCTCTGCATGATGTACCGGGATCTCCGTGGCGCGACGGGCAAAAATGTTGGCCAGAATAGGGATAAAGGTGCTGCGCTCCTGGCAATGCAGCATGGCATCGACGATGTGACGGCGATAGGCGCGTAGCATGCAGCCGTAATCACCCATTGCTTTACCGGTGGTGCGCTGTATCAGATGGTTGATCATTCGTGAGGCGGTCTTACGAAATACGCTGTCCTGACGGTTCTGGCGTACCGTGCCTACCACATCGAAGCCTTCATCTGCGGTGGCGACCAACCGTGGGATCTCCTCCGGCGGGTTTTGCAAATCGGCATCCAGTGTGATGATCAAGTCTCCGGTGACATGGCTGAAACCGGCCATAATCGCCGAGTGCTGTCCGTAATTACGATTCAGTAAAATAGAGACAATATAGCTGTTCGGTGCCTGAGAGGCGTCCATCATCAACTGAGCGGAACGGTCGCTGCTGCCGTCGTCGATGAGCAGAATTTCATAGTCTTTGCCCAATTTCTCGCAGGTGGCGCTGGTGCGTCTGATTAACTCTGGCAGGCTTTCCTGTTCATTAAAAACGGGAATAACAACCGAGACTTTTTTAATCGGTGTGGCTTCAAACATGGTTATTGTCCTGCGATCTCGCGAAGCGCCGTAATGACCCGCTGGGTATCCGCTTCAGTCATGTCTGGGAATAACGGCAGCGAGCAGATGCGCGCGCTGTTCCATTCAGTATTTGGGAGCGAAAGGGTAGTGAAGCGTTCGCGATAATATTTTTGCGTATGGGCCGCACGAAAATGCAGACCGGTGCCGATATCTTTGGTCTTCAGCGCTTCCATCAGGGCATCTCTGCTCAGCCCGCAGCGCGTTTCGTCAACTCGAATGATGAATAAGTGCCAGGCATGAACGTGCGACCATTGGGGCAGGCCCAGCGGTTGAAATGGCGTATCAGCCAGCGCTTGTTGATAGTGCTGGGCAATTTGCGCCCGGCGTGAGTTCAGTTGCTCCAGCTTATTCAGCTGTACCAGCGCAATAGCGGCATTGATATCCGTCAGGTTGTATTTGTATCCAGGTGCAAGCACTTCGGCTTGTGGTGCCCGGCCGTAGGTTTGTCGATCAAAAGCATCAACGCCCAGACCGTGAAACTTCAGGCTGCGAAGCCGCTGAGCGAGCTGGCTGTCGTCGGTAACGATCAGTCCACCTTCCGCACAGGTGATATTTTTAATAGCGTGAAACGAGAAGATTGCCGTACCGCGAGCACCGACATGACGGCCCTTATACAATGTCCCTACGGCATGGGCTGCATCTTCTATTACCGGGATGCCATAACGTTCGCCAATGGCATAAATCGCGTCGAGGTCGGCGGGAGCGCCAGCGTAATGTACCGGAACAATGGCTTTGGTTCGTGGGGTGATAGCGGCTTCAATTTGCTCAGGTGTGACCATAAGCGTATCGCGGTCGACGTCGATCATGACGGGCGTTGCCCCCAGCAGGACAATCATGTTGAGGGTAGAAACCCACGTCATCGACGGCGTTATGACCTCATCGCCTGCGCTTACGCCCAATGCCATCAGCGTGATGTGCATACCCGCCGTGGCGGAGCAGATGGCGACGGCGTGTTGATTTCCTGTGAGCTGACAGAAGGCTTCTTCCAGCTGTTGATTTTTCGGGCCGGTGGTTATCCACCCAGAGTCCAGAACTGCCTTCACTGCGGCAAGTTCTTCAGCACCCATTGCCGGGCGAGAGAAAGGCAAAAAGTCAGACATCATTATTCCTTCAAGCCATTTAACGCCACCAAAGCTTTATTTTTAGTGATAAACAGGGGCGTCGTTAATTATTTCATCAGGCTACAAAGGTTAATGACTGAAGGTTAATTTATCCTTAAGAGTTTAAGGTTTGGGATAGACGGATAAATAGAGGTGATTTTTATTTATCTTGATGAAATTAAATTATTTTTTCTGTTTTTGCGGCATTGCTGTTTGCTATAAGTTTATGAGTGCAATGCCGCTATTCGGAATGTTAATTATATGCCGTTATTAAAATGATAACCTACAGTAACCCTTTCAAGGTTAACGTTTTACGCGTGGCGATATTTAAATCGTAGGCACCGAGATCTTCCGGTTTAACCCAGGCGAATGCCTGGAACTCTTCGTTAATCTTCACTTCACGATTCGCCGCCACACAATCGAAGATGAGATAAATCATGTAAATCTCTTCCTGACTGCCATCAGCATAGGTTTTAGTGCGAATATCATCACTGAAGGTCCAGGGGGTAATTTCTGATAACACCAGTTGTTCGCCCAGCTCTTCCCTCACTTCACGGCGCAGAGCTTGGGGTCCGCTTGGAAAACGGAAATTATCCCACGCTAAGACTATATTTTGTACAGCAGTGGAGAAGGATGAGAGACCAGCAGTTCATTAACAGGGACTCCTTTTTGCTTAAGCGGCTCAATGGTTCTTTCTATATAAACCGTATTCCAGAGTGTTATCGCCGCCGTATGTAGTGTCAGCGCCGGTGGCGTGGTAACGCTGATCCTCCCACCCCCAGATCCCTGATTTCATTCAGCCGGTGCATGAAGGATGCTCGCCCAAGGGCCTCACCCTTATTCAGCCCCGCCTGTATGCATCGGCCTAAGCCTTTATCGCAAAATCAGTCCAGCATAAACAGCGTCCGATCTCTGCAGAAAATCGCCCTCAGCGCTACGAGTTTGAACGCATTTACTCTGTTTATAGGTAACATTCGCTCCACGATATAATGATATCGGCAACGTATTCAGCATCCTGAGCATGTGTCAGAAGGTGATCAGCCTTACCCAGGGAAATGAAACTCTTGGGATGCTTAGCTGCTTTGAATATTTTCTCGGCCTGCTCAATTAACACGGTATCATCTTCAGTCGCATGAAAAATCAGCAGAGGTTTGTTCATGGCGAACACCTTATGAGCGATTTTGTGTTCCTGAATATTGTCCAGCATCTGTTTCTTTAACGTAAACACCCGCCCGGCCAGCTCAACGGGATAGGCTCCATGCTGGTTAATGTTTTCAACATCATCCTTAAAAAGACGTTTTACGTGTGTCAGTTCTCCGGGTGATCCTATGGTGACAATGGCCTTTGCCTCAGGAACTTCGCCGGCGATAGACAGGATGGCCGATCCCCCCAGGCTATGACCGATGAGCAAAGAAGGCGCTTCGTACTGTCGGCGGAGATAATCTACCGCGCAAAGCAGGTCCGAAATATTGGATGAGAAGTTGGTGTTGGAAAAATCCCCTTCGCTGTTTCCCAGACCAGTAAAATCAAACCGGAGAACGGCGATAGCTTTCTCTGTCAGTTTCCGCGCAATACGCGCCGCGCCTTTGAGGTCTTTGCCACACGTAAAACAATGAGCTAACAGCGCAAACGCTTTAGGATTTTCAGGAAGTTCAAGCAATCCGGCCAGTTCTTCACCCGCCGCATTTTTGAACGTAAATTTTAGTTTTTTCATAGGATATTCCGGGCCTTAAACTGATGTCATATGTTTGATCGCAGGAGAAAAATAATCTTCTGCTCTGCATCTGGCATAACGCGTTTTCCGTCCTCCACTGGGGATGTGAAACAGAATTCATTCCGAATGCCTGTCCTCACCTTCCAGTTTGGAAGCTGGTTATTGCTTCCTGTTCGGCGATCACTTACGCTATGCTACCAACTAGATGGTAGTTTACAAGGCTTTTGTGAGGACTTCTCGAATGGCCAGGTGCGCGCTCATTCTTAAAATATCACTGGCAATGCTGGCATTTGCGGCAAACTCCATTCTGTGTCGTCTGGCCCTGCAGGGAGGCCACATTGATCCCCTTTCATTCAGCAGCCTCAGGCTGGCCAGTGGTGCATTCGTCCTGTCCCCCTTCCTCTTTTATCACGCCAGGACCACATTATCGCTGTGGCGTCCGCTGAGCGGGTTTTACCTCATGGCGTATGCGGTGCTGTTTTCTGTCGCCTATATCCATCTCGATACCGGGGCTGGTGCGCTGTTACTTTTTGGTGCCGTACAGTTTGCGATGGTGATCCACGGATTATTTAAAGGAGAATCACTCTCCGCTATGCGGGCTTGCGGTTTAGTTCTGGCTCTGACGGGAATTGCTGCCCTGCTGTTACCCGGGACGAAGGCACCGCCGCTTTACAGTGCACTTATGATGATCGTTTCCGGATTAGCCTGGGCCGCCTATTCCGTCAGGGGGAGGGCGGGCCAGGCTGCCGGGGCTTCAACGGCGGCTAATTTTATTCTCGCAGCGCCGATGGCTCTCGCTCTTACGTTGCTGTTTATGAAGCAGGGTCACTCTGATGCTGCAGGCATTGCTTTGTCATTGCTGTCCGGTGCCGTCGCCTCAGCCGGTGCCTATGTATTGTGGTATACCCTTTTACCCTCCCTCGGCTCTATTACCGCCAGTATCCTTCAGCTCAGCGTTCCCTGCCTGGCAATGCTAGGGGGTGTGGTATTCCTGGGTGAATCACTGACGGTCAGAACGATATTTTCTGCCCTGGCAGTGCTGACTGGCATTGTGATGGTGACACGCGAGAAATCCCCCCGTCAGCCGATGGCAAAGGCGAGAAAACCTCAATAACGCAATTAATTCATGCAGTTGTAATGATTCTCTTATGTTAATCACACGAGCCAGTTTTCCCGCTCCGGCATCAGACTGACAGGAATACTGAGGTCGACGTTTCAGACTACACCTAAGGCAGGTTCATGAAATGAAATATGATTTTGATGAGTACGTAAGCAGAGAGAAAACAGACAGTCTTACCGTGGACGGCTGGCGGGAATACCTGTTTGCGGGGCAGTCCGAATTTGCAATGCGGTATCCGGCAGAAGGGCTAATCAACCTCTGGGTTGCTGACATGGCTTTTGCCACACCAGAGCCGATTCTTCAGGCCATCAGAGACCGTCTGGATAGAAAAATACTCGGCTACACTAAAATCTACGACGAAGAATACTATGAAATCTTTGGCAACTGGTGTGAGCGACAATATGGTCACCGTTTCAAAACGGAAGACATTGTACTGTCTCCGGGCATTATTCCCGCGCTGAACCGTCTCGTCCCGCTTCTGACCGACAAGGATGACAGTATTCTTATTATGACGCCTTCATATGGCCCGTTTAAAAAGGCGGGTGAATACAGTCAGCGTCGCGTGGTGTACTCGGCGTTAAAAAAATCAGCAGGTGGCTGGGAACCTGACTGGGAAGACTTTACACGCAAAGCCAGTCAGGCCGACTTACGTGTGAAAATTCTTTTCCTGTGTAATCCGCATAACCCGACCGGACGAGTCTGGCGGCCTGATGAACTTAAGCGGATTATTGAAATTTGCCTGGCCAATGATATCTGGGTGATATCTGACGAAATTCACTGTGACCTGTCCCGAAGTGGTATCAGTCATACACCGGCCGCCTCTCTTTTCCCTGATTCTACACGCATTATTACCTGCATGTCCTCGAGTAAAACATTCAATCTGGCCGGGAATTTGTTGGCAAATATCATTATTCCGGATCCCGGTGTCAGAAGCGAGTGGCGTCTCAGACACGACGAGTTCATCTCTCCGCTGAGCCTGGCAGCAAACAAAGCGGCGTGGAGTGAATGCGATGACTGGCTTGTCCATCTGAGGGAATATATTGACGGCAATTTCCAGTACCTGCACGACTACCTCAAAAGCTATTTACCCGAAACCAGGTTCTCGATCCCCGAAGGGACATATCTGGCCTGGATAGATATTAGCCACTACCTGCCCGACACTGTGGGTGAGGATTTATCGCTGTATTTTGCCCGGGAGTCAGGGGTGCTTCTTGAAGGGGGCTTGCTGTTTGTCGACAATGGGGAAGGACATATCCGGTTAAATCTGGCGTGCCCACGGACTATGCTGACAGCAGGGATGAAAAGAATTTCACAGGTACTGCGGACACCGGCCCCTAACAGGGTATAACCCCTTTCTCTCTGGCCGTTTGTCCTGTCAGGATGTCGTCAGAACCCGGCATAACACCCTGTGCCGGGAACAAAAAAGGCACGGATGAACAGGTTGTGAATATCCTGAGTGAAGTCTGCTGATGACATTTCTGGCGACAAAAAAATGACGCCCGTAAAGGGGCGGCTCTTGTCAACGTACCGGGGTTATCGTCTGACCGCCATAATGCCGGCATCGACATCCCAGATAGCGCCCGTCACCCATGATGTTTTGTCAGACAACAGGAAGAGAATGGTGTTTGCCACATCCTCTGCGGTTCCGACGCGGCCTAACGGGTGGAAATCGTTCAACGACTTCATAGCATCAGCGATATCCGCTTTGTCCATGAAGCCTTCGTATATTGGTGTATGAACAATCCCGGGAGACACAGCGTTGACACGAATACCCGCGCTGGCCAGTTCAATCGCCAGATTACGCGTCAGGGCATGCAGACCCGCTTTTGCCATTGAATAGGCCGAGGACGGCGAGTCACCCAGTGCTGCCTGGGCACCAATCGAACCGACGTTGACGATAGACCCTTCGAGCTTCGCGGCGAGCATGTTCTTCACGACATCCTGCGTAATAAAGAACGTGGCGCGGTTCAGCGAAAAGTACATGTCATAATCGGCAAAGCTGTGCTCGGTAAACCCTTTCGGCATAAAGATCCCGGCGGCATTTACCATCAGGCTGATATCGCGATGGCTGGCATTGATTTCATGACGGATAGTTTCCATACCTTCTTCAGTCATCAGGTTGGCCGCGATGACCGCCACCGGTCCCAGCGGGCTCAGCTCTTTTTGTACCGCTTCGGCTTTGTCTTTTTTATTCCCGGTCAGCACCACACTGCCGCCCGCTTCCAGTACCATGCGTGCCACGGCGAGACCCATGCCGCTGGTGCCGCCGACGACAAGCAGTTTTTTACCTTTGAAAAATGTATTCATTTTCAGACTCCATTACTGGTGGGTAAGACGTTGCCGGCAGCGTGAAACTGCCGGCGGTTGACGGATTAAATGCTGCAGCCATCCGTTCCGCAGGTCTGACCCGCAGTGGCTGAAAATTCGGTTTGCTGTTCATCCCAGACCTGACGCAGGGCATTCAAAAAGTTGTCTGCCCCCTGAGCCCCGCTGATGGCGTATTTCTCGTTCATCACAAAAACCGGAACGCCGCTGAGGCCAATAGACTGTGCGTGGGCTTCATCGTCGGAAACGGTGGCGCGAAAATCGTCATTTTCCAGAGCGGCTTCGGCGTCAGCTTTCTCCATACCGGCTTCTACGGCCATTGCAACGAGCTGCTGACGGTCAAAGAGAGAGCGACCTTCGGTGATACTGCCGTGATAAAAACGTTCTTCCACCGCGTCCGCAATTCCGGCCTTACGCGCGGCAACCAGCAGGGTGTGTGCATCTTCTGTATCACCAAACATCATGCCGTCAAAGTTGTAGATCAGACCTTCAGATTTACCGGCGGTGCCCACCTGATTCATCATCAGCTCCGCTGAATGCTGACTGCCCAGTTTTTTAACGATGGCATCCTTAAAAGGCATAGCGGGAGTACCACCGGCCAGACGGTAGCTGTGATGACGGATCACCACCTGATCGCGAAATTCAAAGCGATTCAGACCCTGTTCAAATCTTTTCTTAGCAATCCAGCACCACGGGCAGACCAAATCTGACCAGATATCGATGGTGAGGGTGGGTTTCAGCGTTTGCATAATGATTCCTCAAAGACCTTGGGCGGTCGGGTCTCACTTATCAGAGAACCGCGACCGTATGGGATTTATTGCGCCTGCCAGACCGGGTAATCGGTATAGCCTTTTTCCGGGGAACCACTGACGCCGTAGTAGGTGGCGCGGTCACTTTCTGCCAGTGGCCAGCCGTTTTGCATTCTTTCAACCAGATCCGGGTTAGCGATGTAGGGCACACCAAATGCCACCAGATCCAGCTCATCATCTTCCAGAGCCTGCTCTGCGATATCACGGGTGAAACCGCCGGCAGCGATGATGGTGCCTTTAAACGTGTTGCGAAAACGGCGGCGGAATCCTTCCGGAAGTGGCGCTTTGGTGTACACCGGCTGATAGTAAAGGTGTACGTAAGCCAGCTCCCGCTGACCGAGCGCGTCGGTGATGGCTGACCAGGTTTGCTCTTCACCTTCATACGGCGCGAGGTCATAAATGCGGCCGAACGGTGACAGGCGCACGGCAACGTGGCTGTTACCCACGGCTTCCGCCACGGCGTCAATGGTCTCCAGCAGGAAACGCTGACGATTTTCCACCGAGCCGCCGTATTCGTCGGTGCGGGTGTTCAGTTCGCTACTGAGGAACTGGTCAAAGATGAATCCGTTTGCAGCCATGATTTCCACACCGTCAAAGCCGGCTTCCATCGCCAGGCGTGCGGAGTGCACGAAGTCTGCAGTGATGCGTTTCACTTCATGCGTTTCCAGCGCGCGTGGCTGGCTTGGTACAACCGGGCCCGGTTCTCCGGATTCGGTCAGCGCAAAAACGGTGGTATTGACCGCCTGAACGGTGCCCGCTGAAACCGGCGCTATGTGGCCTGGCTGAAGAGAGACGTGAGACATACGGCCGACGTGCCAGAGCTGCGCGAAAATACGGCCACCTTTGGCGTGAACCGCTTGTGTCACCTTACGCCAGCCCTGGACGTGTTCGTCGTTGTAGATACCAGGGGTATAGAGGTAACCCCGGCCTTCTTCTGAAACCGGCATCCCTTCGGTGATGAGCAGGCCAGCAGAAGCACGCTGTGCATAGTACAAAGCCACGACCTCATCCGGCACGTCATTCATGGTGCGGGTGCGGGTCATCGGTGCCATGACTACACGGTTTTTTAACGCCAGGCCAGACAGATTGTAGGGGGTGAAAAGCTTACTCATCGTATACCTCACAGAAACGAAAAGGAGTATCCCGGCAGGGATTTGCACAACCCGGAAGTATCATCGACCGGACGTCGCGCACTGGAGTTGCATAAACATCTGATGGATGGCAATATACCAACCATCTAGTAGGTAGGTCAACGGGGGTGCCGTATTTTTTTGTCATAACGCAGCCATTTCTGAATTGTCACTCATTTTGCGAGGTCATCACCATGCGTACATTAACAGCTTATAACGAAGATAATTTCCGCCAGATAGAGCAGTACAAAGGAATATCGGTGGTACGTTTCTCTGCACCCTGGTGTCCGCCCTGTCAGGCCAGCGAAGAAATGTTCAGTCAGTTTGCAGACCGGCTCGATGGAGATATTCAGGTGGGGAAAGTCAATGTAGATCAGGCGCCGGTGCTGACAACCAAATACGAGATCTGGGGGCTGCCGTCTGTGCTGATATTTCATGAAGGGCAATTAGTTAAACGCATACCGGGTGTGAAACCTGCATCGGTATATGCTCAGGCGATTGCGGACATAAAAAAAGGGCAGTAATGCCCTTTTAACGTGGAATTTATTAATGCTTAACCGCGTGCCTGACCGACGGCATCCAGAGTGCGGGCTGAATAAATGACCGCCGCGCCAGCGTTGAGGTTAATCGCCACGCCCAGCGCTTCAGCAATTTCAGCGTCGGTTGCACCGGCTTTCACAGCGGCGTCGGCGTGAAAAGCAATACAGCCGTCGCAGCGGGTTGTGACTGCGCACGCCAGGGCAATGAGTTCACGCACTTTTGCGCCCAAAAGGTCAGTTTTGTTACCTGCGTTGCCCAGGGCAACCACGCCTTTCATGGTCTCGGGGGTCAGTTTGCCTAACTCGCCTAAACGTTGCATTAACTCTGAGCGATAGTTGTTCCAGTCCAGCATAGTGTCATTCTCCTGAATGAGGGGTATTAAGAAGCAGTTTTATATACTTAAGGCTGTTGGCGAAGACTTCGGGTCTGGCCGTTGCATGCGCCACTACGCTTGAGCCTTCACAGACATTAATGATCATCAAAGCAATATCTGATGGTTCGGCATGGGATGAAAACTCACCTGACTCCATGCCCGCCCTGACGACTTTTGTGAGCCACTCGATTTGCATATCGAAATAAAGTGATGTCTGTACAGTAATTGCCTGAGGCAGATTGGCGGTCTCTGCTGACAACGCACAACACAGTGGCAGTAGTGAAGCTTTATGGCTTTGCGCGAAGATATCGATGTAGGCCGCAATTCTTTTCTCCGCGCTTTTCTCAGTAGCCTCTATCTGCTCAAATACGCGTTGCGTATCAGAGAACGCCTGTATTACCACCTGCTCACCCAGAATATCTTTGGTCGGGAAATGGTGATGAATACTGGCCTTGGTGATACCCACTATTTTTGATAAATCAGCATAGCTGAATGCTGAATACCCTTTTTCGCGCATCAGGTGTTCTGCTTCGCTGAGCAGCCGTTCCCGTGTCATGGTTGTCATAATTACTCCATATAATCTACTAGTTGATAGATTATATTGTTGCTATTTTTCCGTAGCAAGTTGTATCACTGACTCAGTATCGTGCAGAGCTGAACGTCACTGCCATCCTGCATTCTGAATGGCAGCATTACATCTCTGACATCACGCCAGGCGTGTAATCATTTCAACCGGATTAGCCAGAGTATCGTGGATTGGCGAATTCTTTTGCATTTCGCTGACCAGCGCTTCTAACTCCTCGCGACTGGCGGTCTTGCTCGTAAGGTGAACATCGACGCGAATAGATTTCGCACCTTTACGCACGTTGCTGTCCAGCCCAAGGAAGCCGTTGAGGTTGATATCGAAATTAAGATCCAGCTCGATACCGTCCAGGTCGATCCCTTTTTCAGCAGCCATCATGGTGAGGGTGGCGGTATAACAGCCAGCCAGCGCCTGCATGATGTATTCAGTCGGGCTCATGCCGGTATCGGTGCCGAGTAAACCTGCGGGTTCATCACCGATATTAGAAAATTTCCCCACGCGGCTGGTATCGATAACGCCGTTCTGGATTGTGGCGCCGGTCTCTGTGCGAACGGTTAATCCGCCGCTGGAACGGGCTTTCATCTGGAAAGTCAGGTTACCCAGGCCAGGCTGGCTGCGAACTGCTTCACGGGTATTGTGGATCGCAGCTGCGTCTGCAGAAGGTTTAACGGTAGTAGACATAATGGCTCCTGTAATTTCTTGATAAAAGTTATAGCTGGTGTAATCAGTGTCAACCATCTAGTTGGTAGGTTAATATCGCGAACCTCTTTTGTCTACTCTTTTATAAAAAATAGGGGGAAAAGAACCCAGAAGGCTGTTTTATTTCATAATAACCATTTGATTTTTTTATAATCTTCCCAGCCGCTCACTCTTGCAGCAATCCAGCCTTTACCCGAAGGATAGTCTGGCGGGTGGTATTAAATTCCCGGGCAATAGCACTGATACTGATGCCAGCATTTAGGCGCTCTGTCACTGTTTGCTTTTGTTCCTCGCTCAGGATGGGAGGGCGACCGAAGCGTTTTCCAGCCGCTTTTGCCCTCGCAATACCTGAATGCGTTCGCTCAAGCAGCAAATCCCGCTCAAACTCCGCTACAGCAGAAATTACCTGCATAGTCATTTTTCCGGCCGGACTGGTCAAGTCAACGCCTCCGAGTGCGAGACAATGAACGCGAATATCTAAAGCCGCCAGTTGCTCTACTGTTTTTCGGATATCCATCGCATTACGACCCAGACGGTCAAGTTTGGTGACAATCAGTACATCCCCATTTTCCATGCGATCTAGCAACCGGATAAATCCGGGGCGTTCGCTGGCAGCAACCGAGCCACTGATATGCTCCTCAATAAGTCGTTGGGATCTGATGGCAAAACCCGCCGCTTCAATTTCACGACGCTGGTTTTCTGTGGTCTGTTCCAGAGTTGAGACCCTGCAGTAGGCAAAAACACGTGACATGGGAAACTTTCCGTACGAAATAGGTGTCCGAATTATAACGTGTGTCCGAAATTAATTTCACTAAGTTTCGGACATGTGCTGTAAGCGGTGTACGAAACCGACCGGTTTCGGTCACTGTTAACCCATAACATATGGAAACTATACGCGAGGGAAGCATTTATGCCACGGCGACAGATACTGAGCAGTGAAGAGCAGGAGCGCTTGCTGGTTATTCCAGATGATGAAATTATTCTGACCCGAATGTGTTTTCTGAATGAACAGGATATTGCGCTCATTAATAAACATCGACGGCCAGCAAATCGCCTGGGTTTTGCTGTATTACTCTGTTATCTGCGTGGACCTAGATTTATTCCGGACAAAAGCAATACCCCTCACAGTGACGTCATATCCAGAATTGCTTCCCGGCTGAAACTTCAACCTGATTTATGGCCGGAATATGCATCCAGAGAGCAAACTCGCTGGGAACATCTGACTGAACTTTATCGCTACCTGAAATTATCCCCGTTCAGCCGGTCACTGCAAAAAGATTGTATCCAGCATCTGCACCCCTATGCCATGCGTACTGACAAAGGATTTATGCTGGCGGAAGAAATGCTCAGTTGGCTACATAACAATAATGTTATTTTCCCTTCTGTTGATGTGATCGAACGGACGCTTGCCGAAGTTGTCACGCTTGCTGACAGAGCCGTATTTTCGGCACTTACTGCGCAACTGGAAAAGCAGCATAAATCAGCACTCGACAGCCTGATCATATCAGAGGGTGAACAACCTTCCCGTCTGGCATGGCTACTTCAGCCTCCGGGTAAAATAAACGGTAAAAACGTGCTGCAACATATCGACCGGCTTAATTCCATCGCCGCGCTGGAATTGCCTGATGGTATTGCGCTTTCCGTTCACCAGAACAGGTTACTAAAACTGGCGCGTGAGGGCCGGAAAATGAGCAGCAGAGATCTGGCTAAATTCACCGATGTCAGACGTTACGCTACGCTGGTTTGTGTCATTCAGGAAGCGCGGGCCACACTGACTGATGAGGTTATCGAACTGCACGAACGTATTCTGGGCACTCTGTTCAGCCAGGCAAAACGCACACAAGCCGAGAGGCTTCAGCTGACGGGGAAACTCATCCAGAGCAAGTTGAAGCAATATTTTACTGTCGGTCAGGCACTACTGCATGCCAGAGAATCCGGTGAAGATCCCTGGGCAGCGATAGAAGATGTCCTTCCCTGGCAGGAGTTCATCAACAGCCTGGAAGAAACACGGTTTCTGTCCCGTAAGGGCAATTTCGACCCGCTTCACCTGATCACCGAAAAATACAGTACGCTGCGTAAATACGCCCCGCGTATGCTGTCAGCATTGCAGTTCATGGCGACACCTGCGGCGCAGACGCTCAGCGATGCGCTGGACACCATCAGGGAAATGTACCGTAAACAACTTCGTAAAGTGCCGCTATCGGCGCCAACAGGATTTATCCCTGAAAGCTGGCGAAAACTGGTACTCACGCCTTCAGGAATCGACCGCAAGTACTACGAGTTTTGCGTAATGAATGAACTCAAGGGGGCGCTACGTTCCGGTGATATCTGGGTAAAAGGATCGCGCCGCTACAGAAATTTTGATGATTATCTCATCCCGACTGCTGAGTTTGATAAATCCCGCCACAATGACCAGTTACAGTTGGCCGTTCAGACCGATTGCCAGGCATATCTTCAGGCCCGTATGACGCTTCTTGCATCGCGTCTGGAAGAAGTTAACGCGATGGCGCTTGCCGGTGATTTGCCCGATGTTGATATTTCAGATAAAGGAGTAAAAATCACTCCGCTGGAGAACAGCGTCCCTTCGGGTGTTTCGCCCTTTGCCGATTTGGTTTATGGCATGCTTCCTCATCCGAAAATTACAGAGATACTGGAAGAAGTGGACAGCTGGACGGGGTTTACGCGTCACTTCGCGCACCTCAAAAATAATAACGTCAGACCAAAAGACGGAAGACTGTTGCTGACCACCATTCTGGCCGACGGCATCAATCTGGGGCTGACAAAAATGGCGGAGTCCTGCCCGGGGGCAACAAAATCGTCACTCGAAGGTATTCAGGCATGGTACATCAGAGATGAAACTTATTCAGCGGCACTGGCCGAGCTGGTCAACGCTCAGAAAGCGCGGCCTCTGGCCGCATTCTGGGGCGACGGGACAACATCATCGTCAGACGGGCAGAACTTTCGGGTAGGCAGTCACGGACGTTATGCCGGTCAGGTCAATCTTAAATATGGTCAGGAGCCGGGCGTGCAGATTTATACGCATATCTCAGACCAATACAGCCCGTTCTATGCCAAAGTGATCAGCCGGGTGCGCGACTCAACCCACGTGCTTGATGGCCTGCTGTACCATGAAAGCGATCTGGAAATTACCGAGCATTACACCGATACCGCAGGCTTCACTGAACATGTTTTCGCCCTGATGCACCTGCTGGGATTCGCTTTTGCGCCGAGGATCCGGGATCTTCATGACAAGCGGCTGTTTATTCATGGAAAGGCCGAACGCTATCCGGGGCTTCAGTCCGTCATATCAACAACCAGCCTGAATATCAAAGACATTGAGGCACACTGGGATGAGGTATTGCGCCTGGCAACCTCGATTAAGCAGGGGACAGTCACCGCATCGCTGATGATGAAAAAGTTAGCCAGTTACCCAAAACAGAATGGACTTGCCAAAGCGCTGAGAGAGATTGGCCGCATTGAGCGGACACTATTTATGCTGGACTGGTTCCGTGATCCCGGTCTGCGCCGACGCGTACAGGCGGGGCTGAATAAGGGTGAGGCCCGTAATGCCCTTGCGCGAGCGGTCTTTATGCACCGTCTGGGTGAAATAAGGGATCGTGGGCTGGAGAATCAGAGTTACCGCGCCAGCGGGCTGACGTTACTGACAGCGGCGATCACGTTGTGGAACACGGTATATATAGAAAGAGCTATTGAGTCACTAAAACGAAAAGGTATCCCGATAAATGAGCAACTGGTATCTCATCTTTCTCCCCTGGGCTGGGAACATATCAATCTGAGTGGAGATTACGTCTGGCGTAATAATCTTAAGCTGGGATCCGGAAAATACCGCTCATTACGCACAGTCGACACCACATTGTACAAAAAACAGTCTTAGCGTGGGATAATTTCCGTTTTCCAAGCGGACCCCATGAATGGCGTTGGATGCCGGGCAACCGCCCGCATTATGGGCGTTGGCCTCAACACGATTTTCCGCCATTTAAAAAACTCAGGCCGCAGTCGGTAACCTCGCGCATACAGCCGGGCAGTGACGTCATCGTCTGCGCGGAAATGGACGAACAGTGGGGATACGTCGGGGCTAAATCGCGCCAGCGCTGGCTGTTTTACGCGTATGACAGGCTCCGGAAGACGGTTGTTGCGCACGTATTCGGTGAACGCACTATGGCGACGCTGGGGCGTCTTATGAGCCTGCTGTCACCCTTTGACGTGGTGATATGGATGACGGATGGCTGGCCGCTGTATGAATCCCGCCTGAAGGGAAAGCTGCACGTAATCAGCAAGCGATATACGCAGCGAATTGAGCGGCATAACCTGAATCTGAGGCAGCACCTGGCACGTCTGGGACGGAAGTCGCTGTCGTTCTCAAAATCGGTGGAGCTGCATGACAAAGTCATCGGGCATTATCTGAACATAAAACACTATCAATAAGTTGGAGTCATTACCATGATAATAGTGTCTCGTTGTGTCTGGATAAGCGGATATAACGGCGTTCACCGGTATTTCTTTAATTAAAAAAATGATGTGTATGACTGATTTGTCTTGTGATAAATATCCTTAACAGACGGCGAGCTCGTCCGCCCATTTTGTTGCGGCCTGCATGGTTTCTATAACAGTGAACTCGCTGATATTGAGGGTATTACATATTTTCGCGGTTTCCTCCCAGTTAAGTTTCTCATAACATAACGACAGGGTCAGTATGTCAAAAAGTTCACCTTTATGTTCACAAAGCGCGGCAGTTACGTTTTGCGGGATTGAAATCTGTTTAATTAAATCGTCCATGGGGAGTTCAAGAATGACATCCAGCAATGAAAACAGACCGCATATAAATGCGTTATAGGATAATGAAACATTATTTATTTTTCCGGCAATTAATTCGCAGAATTTTCCGCGAACCATGCTCAGATGATAAAGTTCACTGATGCCGGAACGCCCCATATTTGAAAGGGCGGCAACCGCAACAAACCGCCGGAGTTCTTTGCCCCCCATATACATCAGCATTTCTTTCAGGGTAAGATTGTCCGCCTGAATTATGCCATGTGATTTAAACAGCATGTTTCTGACGTAGCGCATGATTTTATATGACAGCGTCAGATCGGTTTTAAGCAGACGTTCGACCGCGGCAAAGTCCGGGTTTTCCCTGTTCACCTCCATCATCAGCCTGGAGAGTGGCAGGGGGTTCTGGGAAAGGCATTTATTTCTGAGGATTTCCGGGCGACTGAAGAAAAATCCCTGGAAAAGCGCGAAACCCGCCCGGCTGTAAAGCTCAAACTCGTCCCTTGTTTCCACTTTTTCAGCAAGGAATTTTATGCCCTGCAGAAGCTGACTTTTTCTGTGGATATATTGCCGGATATCTTCATAGTCATTGTCTCTGACATCAAATTTGATGACAGAAATATACTGCATAAAGCGGTCCCATTCATCATCCATCGTGAAATCATCGAGCGCAAGCTGGTAACCCCTGTCGTGCATATCCTTTACGGCACAGAAAAGCGCATCATCCGGGACTGCATTTTCCAGAATTTCGATGACCACTTTTTCATTCGGCAGCGTATCGCCCAGTCCGTTAATGATCATCTGGTGCGGCACATTAATAAAAGAACTGTGATTGTTGGCTATACGGGGAACAGGGATGCATAAAAACTGGTCAGAAATCATTCTGGACGTGGCGTATTCTGGTGAAACATCGGGAAAGGCATTGTTCATTCCGTCCCTGAAAAGCAGCTCATAAGCGACGGTCTGCATTTTTGTGTCAAAAATAGGCTGGCGTGCGATAAATGAATACATATTCCCGGTCCCCAGGTCAGCGTTATAATTTTTAGAAATGTAACCTTTCCATGCTTATAACACGCACTACGGGCAATAAATTTGATCCGGAGCACAACTCAAATCATAAAAGAACCGGGATGATGCGACATCACCATTCCCGACCAACAGAATTGTTCACTGATTTATTCCTTCCCTGCAATTTAATTTTCGGGGTAAATTTCATTTATGTCCATAGAAAAAATCATTTTATCCACAGTTTTTGACAGACGTCATATAATTTTTTAACCGTTACACAGAGAATTAAACCGGTACCATTAATACCGTAACTGATTATTATTACCAGTGGGCATCCGATAATAACAAGTCTGATAATGATCAGGCTATTATTAATTCCCGTCTGCCGCATCACCTGATGAATAATAAATCGCCATCAATGCAATAATAATCATTACTGACAAGAAAACGGATGGCCACCATGTTTTCATCTGTCCATCATGAAGAAACACTCGCCTTCCTTTGCCTGACATTACGGCAGCCGGTTAGCGCCTGGTGCGCACAGAGGATCTCATCGAGCAGGACAAACCTGTCAGACACAACCAGGATTGCACCACTTGCCCCGTTAAGGTATGTGGCAAAAACGATCTGTACAGTCATCCCCCAGACTTTCCCGTCACGACAGAGATACGATATTCTCGTTCTGTACGTCGATGCTCTGATAATTTTAGGGAAGGTGCGAACAAGTCCCTGATATGAGATCATGTTTGTCATCTGGAGCCATGGAACAGGGTTCATCATGAGTCATCAACTTACCTTCGCCGACAGTGAATTCAGCAGTAAGCGCCGTCAGACCAGAAAAGAGATTTTCTTGTCCCGCATGGAGCAGATTCTGCCATGGCAAAACATGGTGGAAGTCATCGAGCCGTTTTACCCCAAGGCTGGTAATGGCCGGCGACCTTATCCGCTGGAAACCATGCTACGCATTCACTGCATGCAGCATTGGTACAACCTGAGCGATGGCGCGATGGAAGATGCTCTGTACGAAATCGCCTCCATGCGTCTGTTTGCCCGGTTATCCCTGGATAGCGCCTTGCCGGACCGCACCACCATCATGAATTTCCGCCACCTGCTGGAGCAGCATCAACTGGCCCGCCAATTGTTCAAGACCATCAATCGCTGGCTGGCCGAAGCAGGCGTCATGATGACTCAAGGGGCACTGTTGCAAAGTTAGCGATGAGGCAGCCTTTTGTCTTATTCAAAGGCCTTACATTTCAAAAACTCTGCTTACCAGGCGCATTTCGCCCAGGGGATCACCATAATAAAATGCTGAGGCCTGGCCTTTGCGTAGTGCACGCATCACCTCAATACCTTTGATGGTGGCGTAAGCCGTCTTCATGGATTTAAATCCCAGCGTGGCGCCGATTATCCGTTTCAGTTTGCCATGATCGCATTCAATCACGTTGTTCCGGTACTTAATCTGTCGGTGTTCAACGTCAGACGGGCACCGGCCTTCGCGTTTGAGCAGAGCAAGCGCGCGACCATAGGCGGGCGCTTTATCCGTGTTGATGAATCGCGGGATCTGCCACTTCTTCACGTTGTTGAGGATTTTACCCAGAAACCGGTATGCAGCTTTGCTGTTACGACGGGAGGAGAGATAAAAATCGACAGTGCGGCCCCGGCTGTCGACGGCCCGGTACAGATACGCCCAGCGGCCATTGACCTTCACGTAGGTTTCATCCATTTGCCACGGGCAAAGATCGGAAGGGTTACGCCAGTACCAGCGCAGCCGTTTTTCCATTTCAGGCGCATAACGCTGAACCCAGCGGTAAATCGTGGAGTGATCGACATTCACTCCGCGTTCAGCCAGCATCTCCTGCAGCTCACGGTAACTGATGCCGTATTTGCAGTACCAGCGTACGGCCCACAGAATGATGTCACGCTGAAAATGCCGGCCTTTGAATGGGTTCATGTGCAGCTCCATCAGCAAAAGGGGATGATAAGTTTATCACCACCGACTATTTGCAACAGTGCCGAAATGGTGGAAAAAATAGCCTAAATAGGCTGATTCGATGTGTTTGCGGGAAAAAAATCGGCCCAGATCCGCGAAATTTGGTAATGCTGCCAACTTACTGATTTAGTGTATGATGGTGATTTTAAGGTGCTTGCGTGGCTTCCATTTCCATCAGATGTCCTTCCTGCTCCGCTACTGAAGGCGTGGTGCGTAACGGCAAAAGCACTGCCGGACATCAGCGCTATCTCTGCTCTCATTGCCGTAAAACATGGCAACTACAGTTCACTTACACCGCCTCTCAGCCCGGTACGCACCAGAAAATCATTGATATGGCCATGAATGGCGTCGGATGTCGCGCCAGTGCACGCATTATGGGCGTTGGCCTCAACACGGTTTTACGTCACTTAAAAAACTCAGGCCGCAGTCGGTAACCTCGCGCATACAACCGGGCAGTGATGTGATTGTCTGCGCTGAAATGGACGAACAGTGGGGCTACGTCGGTGCTAAATCACGTCAGCGCTGGCTGTTTTACGCGTATGACAGGATACGGAGGACGGTTGTGGCGCACGTCTTCGGTGAACGCACTCTGGCCACACTGGAGCGTCTTCTGAGCCTGCTGTCGGCCTTTGAGGTCGTGGTATGGGTGACGGATGGCTGGCCGCTGTATGAACCCCGCCTGAAGGGAAAGCTGCACGTTATCAGCAAGCGTTACACTCAGCGCATTGAGTGACATAACCTGAATCTGAGACAACATCTGGCAAGGCTGGGACGGAAGTCACTGTCGTTCTCAAAATCGGTGGAGCTGCATGACAAGGTCATCGGGCATTATCTGAACATAAAACACTATCAGTAAGTT
>NZ_JAOWHQ010000052.1:0-5668 GCF_030332565.1 Citrobacter sp. Cpo109 | reverse complement strand
AACTTACTGATAGTGTTTTATGTTCAGATAATGCCCGATGACCTTGTCATGCAGCTCCACCGATTTTGAGAACGACAGTGACTTCCGTCCCAGCCTTGCCAGATGTTGTCTCAGATTCAGGTTATGTCACTCAATGCGCTGAGTGTAACGCTTGCTGATAACGTGCAGCTTTCCCTTCAGGCGGGGTTCATACAGCGGCCAGCCATCCGTCACCCATACCACGACCTCAAAGGCCGACAGCAGGCTCAGAAGACGCTCCAGTGTGGCCAGAGTGCGTTCACCGAAGACGTGCGCCACAACCGTCCTCCGTATCCTGTCATACGCGTAAAACAGCCAGCGCTGACGTGATTTAGCACCGACGTAGCCCCACTGTTCGTCCATTTCAGCGCAGACAATCACATCACTGCCCGGTTGTATGCGCGAGGTTACCGACTGCGGCCTGAGTTTTTTAAGTGACGTAAAACCGTGTTGAGGCCAACGCCCATAATGCGTGCACTGGCGCGACATCCGACGCCATTCATGGCCATATCAATGATTTTCTGGTGCGTACCGGGTTGAGAGGCGGTGTAAGTGAACTGCAGTTGCCATGTTTTACGGCAGTGAGAGCAGAGATAGCGCTGATGTCCGGCAGTGCTTTTGCCGTTACGCACCACCCCGTCAGTAGCTGAACAGGAGGGACAGCTGATAGAAACAGAAGCCACGCAAGCACCTTAAAATCACCATCATACACTAAATCAGTAAGTTGGCAGCATTACCCGTGCCCGCAGGGGTATTTGAAAAATATGCGCTGGGTATTACCCCTGGTCAGAAACGGCTGTTGAGCAATCGCAAAACGCCGGATAATGCGATGATTATCAGTAACTTTTATTCGCCAATTTTGGTTTGCGCCGGTTAACGACAGGCTATACTTGCCCCATGATAACTCTCGTTCGTCCGACCATTGCTGCGGATATCGCCGCACTTCCAGACATTGAACGCGCCGCCGGGCAATGCTTTCGGCAGATCCCCGAATTGAGCTGGCTCGCTCAAGGCCCCGTCATCTCTGCCCGTTGCCATCAGCATTATCTGCAGCAGGAAATGAGTTGGGTGGTAGAACACAGCGGTCAACCGCGTGGTTTTCTGTTAGCAGAAGCACAGGATTCGACGCTGTTTATTGTCGAGCTCTCCGTGCATCAGGCGAGTCAGGGAATAGGGTTAGGTCGACGCCTTCTTAGCGATGTCGCGGTAGAGGCCAAAGCAAGGAGCTTCACGTCGCTCACGCTCACCACCTTTCGGGATGTACCCTGGAACGCGCCGTGGTATGCCCGAATGGGATTCGAAATGCTACCGGAAACGTCATTGAACGCTGCGCTACGGCAAAAGCTGGCACAAGAAGTGGCGCACGGCATGGCGTATGAATCACGCTGCGCCATGCGCCTGATGCTGAGCTAATGCGCCCTGACAGGGGCGCATGTCATATCAGAAGGTTTCCCAGTTTTCCCCGGTGTCGGTTGCCGCCGCTTTACGCAGCGTACCCGGCGCTGGCGCAGCGGCCACGCTGACCGGTTCGCGCGCGGTACTTGCCTGGCCCTGCTGGATGCGGAACACGGCCACCGCCTGCGTCAGTCGGCTAGCCTGCTCTTCCAGCGCCGCGGCGGCTGCCGCGGACTCTTCCACCAGCGAGGCGTTCTGTTGGGTGACACGGTCCATCTCCGATACCGCCAGGCCAACCTGGTCGATACCCCGGCTCTGCTCGTCAGATGCGGAAGCAATTTCGCCCATGATATCGGTTACGCGGGTTACCGCATTCACGATTTCATCCATGGTTTCGCCCGCGCTTTCTACCAGCGTGGAACCGAGGTCAATGCGGTTTACCGAATCTTCAATCAGGCTCTTAATTTCCCGTGCCGCCTGGGCGCTGCGCTGCGCCAGGTTGCGAACTTCACCCGCGACCACTGCAAAACCACGCCCCTGTTCACCGGCACGTGCGGCTTCCACCGCGGCGTTCAGCGCCAGAATGTTGGTCTGGAAGGCAATACCGTCAATCACGCTGATAATGTCGGCGATTTTCTGCGAACTGGCGGTGATATCGCGCATGGTCTGCACCACGTTATCCACGACTTTACCGCCCTTCTGCGCGGTTTCCGATGCGCTCAGCGCCAGATGGCTCGCCTGACGGGCGTTTTCGGCGTTCTGCTTCACGGTCGCCGTCAGCTCTTCCATACTCGCCGCCGTCTCTTCCAGAGAAGCCGCCTGCTGCTCGGTACGTGAAGAGAGATCGTTGTTACCCATCGCAATTTCACTCGCGCCGCTGTAAATCGCGTGAGCCCCCTGACGAACTTCGCCCACGGTGCGCGCCAGTTCACCCTGCATATGGCGCAGAGAGTGTGCCAGCTCGCCCATTTCGTTGTCGCTTTCCACGTCGATGCGTTTGACCAGGTCACCGCCCGCAATGTGGCGAATGCTGTCGATTAAACGATTCAGTGGTTCGATAAGCGTCTTGCGCACGCCCAGCCAGACGGAGATGATCACGGCCAGTACGGCGATCATCATGCTAAACAGGATCCACATGGCCTGCGTGTAGGAGGCATTGCTGTCGTTGACCGCCAGGTCGTACAGGCTGTCGTTCTGTTGCAGATAGTTGACGTACGCCTTCTCAAAGCCGTCCTGATAACCCTGAGTCGGTTGGTCGAAGAAGTCGTTGATTTTGCCTGCACCCAGCAGTTGGATAAGCTCGGACAGCGCGCCGTGGTAGATGTCGTAGTTACGTTTGATTTCCAGCGCCGCCGCTTCGCTCTGACGCGGGTCACGCGGCATCGCTTCGTACTCGGTCCAGCGTTTTTCCGCATCAGACAGTGATTTGGTGGCAATCTGCATCAACTCGGCAACGGTAGCGCCGCTGCCGATATTGTTCTGATCCATCATGTAACGGATCCCGGCACGGTTCAGGGTATTGTGGGTTTGCAGCAGAGCAACCCAGCTCCCGTTCAGCCAGGACTGCTGCTGACGCACAGTTTGCAGAATGGTGAGGTCCTCTTTGTCATGCTTCAAAGAGTTAAAGAAAAGTCCCCCTGACGCCAGCTGTAACAGGCCAAACAACACCAAAACCAGCACGAGGCTGGTGACGATCTTTATACGTTTTAACATGTTTCTCTTTCCTCCGGACCAATAACGAGTTTTCGGCGGGAAAAGACAAAACTTTATAGAAATTGTGACAATTAATACGGGTAGCGGCGCGATTTTGCATCACCGAGCGTGCCTGTTCCCCCTCACCCTAGCCCTCTCCCCATAGGGGAGAGGGAACCGATGAGTGCAGATTGACGAATCGCGTGGCCCGGCCAAGCGCAGCGCCGCCGGGGATGCTCGTTACCCGCGCAGCGCACAAATCTCGTCGTACAGGCCACGAGAAACATCCAGCCCATGCAGCTCACTTCGCTCGCGCACCAGATAGCGCCGCGCGCCAGATGCGTCCCGGCCTCTGCTCCCAGGAAACGCTGAGGGTCGAGCGCCAGAATCAACTCGCCGCCGTACGGCAGGCCGCCCGCGCCGTTATCCGACGCCAGCGATTCGGCGCTGGTCATATCGCCAATCAGCGGGCCGGCGAACAGTTCCACCATCGCCGCCAGCGCCGAGCCTTTATGGCCGCCGAAGGTCAGCATCGCCCCGTCCAGCACCGCCTGCGGGTCGGTGGTTGGCTGGCCGTCGCTATCAATCCCCCAGCCTTCTGGAATTGGCTTACCCGCCCGTTGGTGCAGCTGAATTTCACCGCGCGCTGCGGCGCTGGTCGCCATATCAAAAATAAACGGCGGCTTCGCACCGCGTGGCCAGCCAAACGCAATCGGGTTGGTGCCGAACAGCGGCTGGGTGCCGCCCGCCGGGGCCACCCACGCGTGGCTTGGCGTACAGGCGTAACCCACCAGCCCCACGTCGGTCAGCGGTTCCACGTCGGCAAACAGCGCCGAGAAGTGCACGCAACGGTTGATCGCCAGCGCCGCAATCCCACAGTGGCGAGCTTTTTCAATCAGCAGCGGCAGCGCCTTTTCATAGGCACACAGCGAATACGCCCCGTTGGCATCCGCTTTAACGATAGCGGGCGCCTGATCGACAATCGTCGGTTCCGCATCCGGCGACACCTTGCCTTTGCGCAGAGTTTCTACGATCCCCAGCAGGCGCCACAGGCCGTGTGAAGCACAGCCGTCGCGTTCACCCGCGGTGACGTTGCGGGCGATAGCGTCGGCGTGTGCGGCTGAAAATCCGTTTGAGCTGAGGACGTCGAAGGCCAGTTGATAGGCTTCCTTAAGCGCGATGTTTACCGTTGTCATGTTTTTCTCCATATTGTCGGACAGGCTTTAGCGCAGACGGAGGCGCAGGTTTTACTTAGTTAAAATATTGATTTACATCACATTTATTTTATTGAGCGCCAGCAATGTTCTCGCTAAACTCTATCACGCCTTTAATCAGCCGTGGATTATTGATGACATCTCGTTCATAGGTGCTACCCAACTCATCAAAGTGCAACCGGTGAGTCAGCAGCATGTCGGCGCGCAGCAGCCCACGCTGCATCAGCTCCCCCACCCGCGCAAAGTCCGCTTTTGTGGCGTTTCGGCTGCCCAGCAGCGTGGTCTCTTTTTTATGGAACTCCGGATCAGAGAACTGCAGGTCGCCTTTAAACAGGCCGACAAATACAATGCTGCCGCCGTGGCGAATCAACTCCACCGCGCGATTCATCGACTGCGCGCTGCCGGTGGCATCAATCACCGTCTGTGCAAGGTCACCGCCAAAGCTATCGCGCAACTGAGTGAGGAAGTCATCGGCCAGCGGATCGAGAGCCGGTAACGCCAGCTGGTGCGCCACATGCGCGCGGCGCTCCGGGCTAGTATCCACCATCACCACCTGCGCGTCTTCCGCCGCCGCAATGGCTGCCGTCCCCAGCCCAATTGGCCCAGCGCCCACCACCAGGACCGCGTCACCGGGCTTCACCGCCGCACGGCGAACCGCATGTGCGCTGATGGCAAACGGCTCGATCAGCGCAACCGCTTCGGGTGCAATGCCTTCCGCCAGCAGGATGTTTTGCTCAGGTACGCATAAATATTCGCTGAACCCACCATCACGATGTACGCCAAGGTAATGACTCCAACTTACTGATAGTGTTTTATGTTCAGATAATGCCCGATGACCTTGTCATGCAGCTCCACCGATTTTGAGAACGACAGTGACTTCCGTCCCAGCCTTGCCAGATGTTGTCTCAGATTCAGGTTATGTCACTCAATGCGCTGAGTGTAACGCTTGCTGATAACGTGCAGCTTTCCCTTCAGGCGGGGTTCATACAGCGGCCAGCCATCCGTCACCCATACCACGACCTCAAAGGCCGACAGCAGGCTCAGAAGACGCTCCAGTGTGGCCAGAGTGCGTTCACCGAAGACGTGCGCCACAACCGTCCTCCGTATCCTGTCATACGCGTAAAACAGCCAGCGCTGACGTGATTTAGCACCGACGTAGCCCCACTGTTCGTCCATTTCAGCGCAGACAATCACATCACTGCCCGGTTGTATGCGCGAGGTTACCGACTGCGGCCTGAGTTTTTTAAGTGACGTAAAACCGTGTTGAGGCCAACGCCCATAATGCGTGCACTGGCGCGACATCCGACGCCATTCATGGCCATATCAATGATTTTCTGGTGCGTACCGGG